>JAJUHY010000030.1 GCA_029265735.1 Marinobacter segnicrescens
CCCTTCCCGAACTCAGCAGTGAAACAGACCAGCGCCGATGGTAGTGTGGCTTCTGCCCATGCGAGAGTAGGTCATCGTCAGGCTCCTATTACAAACCCCAGCATCTCAAGGTGCTGGGGTTTTTTATTGTCCGGAAATACAGGCTGGTCACTCGCTCGCCCACGGTATATAAAATTTTTATAACCGGGTTTATTGCGTTTGTTCTGATGTGCGACGCGGGTAACGAAGAGGCCTGAGGCGCTGGTATACTGTATTTTTGATTGGGAAAGCAGGCAGGGTATGAGTGAGGCCCTTCGACAGTTTGTGCTGGAAGCTGCAGGTGTACGCATGTGGTATGCGAGGCAACCGCTTCCGGGGGCGGCCCCCAGTCCGGCCTTTGATTTTACTGAGGAAGAGACAGGCATTGAGGCTGAGCCCGTTGCTCCTGTAGCGCCGCCATCAGCTAAACGTCCGCAAGCGCCAGCCGGCGCCGTTAAGGCTACGCGGGAGGGATTGGCACGCTTGCAGGGGTTGCTGGAGGGTGACACCGCACGTAACCGTAAAGCTCCCCCCATGCGTCCTGTGGTCGATGAGCCCGCCCCACCGCCGGTTCCTGTCGAGCCGGAGGCCGGGAGACCTGGCCCGATAAAGGAAATTCAGCAGGAGTCTGAGTTGCCGGCCGGCCTGGACGGGTTGGCGGGGCAACATATCGCGCTGCATCTGCGATTCTGGCAGGGACGCCGCTGGCTGTTGATCAGCGCGAGTCCCGATGAGGCTGCGGCGGCGCTTGAAGACCGGTTAGCGGCTAACATTCTCAAGGCACTTGGTGATGCGACGGTCCGTCGTGACGCGCTACGCTGGCCTGTATTCCGGAACCCTGCAGTGCCAGGCAATGACGGGGCTGGAGCGGGGATAGTGCTGGAAGCCATGGTTCAGGAAATGCGCCCTTCCCGTCAGTTATGGCTGGGGGTGGAGCCTGACGCGACCGGCCCCCGTGAGCGCGCGCTCTGGCAGGCGCTGCTGAGTACGATGGGTTCGCCCACGGTATCGTTTCCCAGCACCCTGGCGGCCCTGTCATCCGAGCCGGACAGTAAGAGGCAATTGTGGCAGGCGCTCAGGGATCTGCGAGGTTGAGGGTGGCGGTCGGAGATATTGCAACGGAGCTGCCGCCAGGTGTGCGCAGGCTTACGCCGGAAGATCTGCCGGCTATTCTCGACATAGAGCGGCAGAGTTATTCCTATCCATGGTCCGAGGGTATATTTCAGGACACGTTCCGTGCGGGTTACCTGGTGCTGGGCGTTGAAATCGATGGACGACTCGACGGCTACGGCGTGCTGGCCATCCTGTTTGACGAGGCGCATCTTTTAAACCTGTGTGTACGGCCGGCCAGCCGAGGCCAGGGTCACGCACGCGCCGTGTTGCGTGCCTTGGTGGCTATTGCCAGGGATAAGGGTCTCCAGAGAATGTTGCTGGAAGTGAGGGATAGCAATGGCGCTGCCCGGCAGCTGTATCACAGCGAAGGTTTTGTGTTAGTGGGGCGCCGCCCCGGGTATTACCCCGACGGAGGCAAGCCGGAGGATGCAGTGGTAATGGCCCTGGCGCTGGCCGGACCAGCGGTTCTCCCTCACTGATGCGTTTGTATCCTGACTCGCGATCAGCGAAAATACGGCGCTTTTCATCACCGGTTCTGGCGGGTTCCGCTCGCAGTTACGTCCGGCTCATCAGATTAACGCAGGCCAGAGGCTATGTCCGACAGTAAAATTGCCAGCCAGGTAGCCAACAGGCGTACCTTTGCCATCATCTCCCACCCGGACGCCGGTAAGACCACCATTACGGAGAAAGTTCTGCTGTTCGGTCAGGCCCTGCAGAAAGCCGGCACGGTAAAAGGCAAGAAGTCCGGTCAGCACGCGAAGTCGGACTGGATGGAGATGGAAAAAGAGCGGGGCATCTCCGTCACTACCTCGGTTATGCAGTTTCCCTACGGCGGCCGCCTGGTCAATCTGCTGGATACCCCTGGCCACGAGGACTTCTCAGAAGATACCTATCGCACTCTGACTGCGGTTGACTCCTGCCTTATGGTGATTGATGCCGGCAAGGGCGTTGAGGAGCGAACCATCAAACTGATGGAAGTTACCCGCCTGCGGGATACGCCGATTCTGACGTTCATGAACAAGCTGGACCGGGATACCCGTGACCCGGTAGAACTCATGGACGAGGTGGAGGACGTGCTGAAGATTGCCTGCGCCCCGATCACCTGGCCCATCGGAATGGGTAAGAGCTTCAAGGGCGTGTATCACCTGCTGCGGGATGAGGTGGTGCTGTATCAGACCGGCCAGGGCCATACCATTCAGGAGAAGCGGGTGATCCCGGGTCTGGATAACCCAGAACTGGATGAGGTTCTGGGCAGCTACGCTTCCGACCTGCGGGACGAGATTGAGCTGGTGAAGGGCGCCTCCCATGAGTTTGACCGGGAGCTCTTTCTTGCAGGAGAGCTGACCCCCGTGTTCTTCGGAACCGCCCTTGGTAACTTTGGCGTGGATCATATGCTGGACGGTCTGGTGGAGTGGGCCCCGTCGCCACTGCCCCGGGAGACCGATGTACGGACCGTTGAGCCCACGGAAGAGAGCTTCTCCGGCTTCGTGTTCAAGATTCAGGCGAATATGGATCCGCTTCACCGGGACCGGGTTGCATTCCTGCGTATCGTCTCCGGTAAATACGAGCAGGGCATGAAGGCGCGGCACGTGCGCATCGGCAAAGAGGTTCGCTTTTCCGATGCGCTGACCTTTCTCGCCGGTGACCGGGAACACGCGGACGAGGCGTTTGCCGGTGACATAATCGGCCTGCACAACCACGGTACCATACAGTTGGGTGATACCTTCACAGAGGGTGAGGTGATGAAGTTCACCGGCATTCCCAACTTTGCACCAGAACTGTTCCGTCGTATTCGTCTCAAGGATCCGCTGAAAACGAAGCAGCTGCAGAAAGGCCTGATTCAGCTCTCCGAAGAGGGTGCTGTGCAGCTGTTCCGGCCGCTTCGGAACAACGACCTGATCGTCGGTGCGGTCGGAGTACTGCAGTTTGATGTGGTTGTCAGCCGTCTCAAGAGCGAATATAAGGTTGACGCCATTTACGAGCCTATCAATGTGGCTACGGCCCGCTGGGTGACCTGCGACGACCCCCGCAAGCTTGATGAGTTTGAGCGCAAGGCCAATGACAACCTCGCGCTGGATGGGGCAGACCGGCTGGCCTATATTGCCCCTACCATGGTTAACCTGCAGCTGGCACAGGAACGGTACCCGGACGTGCAGTTCCACAAGACTCGGGAGCACTGACCCGACGCCAGCTTTCTGGAGGCGGCATGCAACTGCTGGATGCACACTGTCACCTGGATTTTCCTGAGTTTGACGGTCGGCGGGCTGAGGTCTGGCAGCGGGCGCGGGACGCGGGAGTTACCGGGCTGGTCATTCCCGGTGTGCGGCAGCGGGATTGGGGCCGTGTTCAGCAGGTCGCCGCTGAATCTTGCGACTGGTGGTACTGCCTGGGTATTCATCCCTGGTACATTGATGAGCATGACAGCGAGGCCCTTGGGGCGCTAGAGGCTACTCTGCGTCAGGCTGATGGGCGCTGCGTCGCGGTAGGTGAGTGCGGGCTGGACCGGCTGCGCGGCGATTTAAAGGCCCAGCAGCCCTGGTTTGAAGCACAGGTGGAGTTGGCGGATAGGCTTGACTTGTCGCTGGTGATCCACTCGGTACGGACTCATGATGAAGTGGCTGCGGTGCTGCGTCGGCTCAGGCCAAAGGTCCCAGTGCTGATTCACGGCTTCGCCGGCAGTTACGAGCAGGGCAGAGCGTTTGTCGAGCTGGGGTGCTATCTGGGTGTCGGCGGGGTCATCACTCATGATCGTGCACGAAAAACCCGGGATACCGTTTCCAGGTTGCCTATCGAATCACTGGTACTGGAGACCGACGCGCCGGATATGTCACCAGCAGGCGTCGGAAAAGGCCTTAATGAGCCGGCTACACTTCGGCAAATACTGACGACGTTGGCCGAGCTGACCGATCATGATGAGGGGGCCCTGTCGGCACAGCTTCGGGCGAATGCAGGCCGGCTGTACCGATTGCCTGAACCGGGAAGTGCGCAGTGAAAGGCTTGGCAGAAGGGGGCTGGTTAATATATACTCCGCGCCCTGGCTTTTCATAGCGAGGATGTTGTCTCAGCCCCGAACGACATCGTCGCATCCGGTCGCCAACGAAGGCGGGCGGTAACAGGTATAAAACCCGGTCGGGCGTACCCCCACAGCGCTGACACGCGGGTTTTTAACGTTTATTTTTTATAGCGTTCAAGGCGGATTCAATGAAGACTCTGAGTGCGAAACCAGAAACCGTCACGCGTGACTGGTACGTTGTAGACGCAGCCGGCAAGACGCTGGGTCGTCTGTCAACCGAAATCGCCCGTCGTCTGCGGGGCAAGCATAAGCCTGAGTACACCCCTCACGTAGACACTGGCGACTACATTGTGGTCATCAATGCTAGCCAGGTCCGTGTGACCGGCAACAAGGCGAGTGACAAGATTTACTATAGCCATACCGGCTTCCCCGGTGGTCTCAAGTCCATCACTTTCGAAAAGCTGATTGACAAGGCCCCTGAGCAGGTTATTGAGAAATCGGTCAAGGGCATGCTGCCGAAGGGTCCTCTCGGTCGCGCTATGTTCAAGAAGCTGAAAGTCTATGCCGGTGCTGAGCATCCTCATGCAGCCCAGCAGCCCAAAGAACTCGACATCTAACGGAAGGCGGATATGTCTGTAACACAAAATTACGGTACTGGTCGCCGCAAAAACTCCACGGCTCGCGTCTTCATTAAGCCGGGAAGCGGTAACATTACGATTAACGGACGCTCGATTGAGCAGTTCTTCGGTCGTGAAACCCTGCGCATGATTGTACGTCAGCCGCTGGTTCTGGCGGAGTCGACAGATCGTTTCGACATCAAGATAACAGTAGCTGGTGGTGGCACCAGCGGTCAGGCCGGCGCTATTCGCCATGGTCTGACCCGTGCACTGATGGATTACGACGAAACACTGCGTCCGGCTCTGCGCAAGGCAGGCTTTGTGACCCGTGACGCCCGTCAGGTTGAGCGGAAGAAAGTGGGTCTGCGCAAGGCGCGTAAGCGTCCACAGTACTCCAAGCGTTAATCCGGATTTCGGATGGCGTTCAAAAACCCGGCCCTGTGCCGGGTTTTTTTATGGTCTAAACTGCTTTGATTCAGATCACCTAAGTGCGCGGCTTTATTGTGTGGGAGCGGGTTCACGGCTTGTCAGCAGGCCGTAATTTCATTACCATTTGTGCGCTTATAATTTTGGGTTGAGAAGTCCTTTTTCAATGTGCACGCGGCCTTCAGGGGCGGTTCATCACATTGCCTGATGGGAGAAAACCATAATGAACAATGGCGACGTTAGCCAGGGCCGACGCCGATTTCTGATCGGCGCGACGTCGGTAGTTGGAGGTATCGGCGTCGTCGGTGCAGCTGTTCCGTTTGTGGCGTCCTGGAACCCCAGTGCCAAAGCGGAAGCAGCCGGGGCACCGGTCACCGTCAATGTCAGCAAGCTCGAGCCAGGTCAGCAGATGACTGTTGAGTGGCGGGGTAAGCCGGTATGGGTTGTCCGCCGCACCGACGATATGATTGAGCGTATCCGGCAGATGGATGACCGGGTCAAGGACCCACTCTCAGAAGACGCTGCACAGCCTGAGTATGTTACCGGCGAGCTGCGGTCCGTTAATGAGAACTTTGCCGTACTGGTGGGTATCTGTACCCACCTGGGATGCTCTCCGCAATACCGGCCAGAAGTGGCCCCGGCGGACCTGGGTGAGAACTGGCTGGGCGGCTATTACTGCGCCTGTCACGGTTCCCGGTATGACCTGGCCGGTCGGGTGTACCCTAACCAGCCTGCGCCGACCAACCTGGAAATTCCGCCCCACCGTTTTGACGATGAAAACACCCTGACCGTCGGTCTGGATCCAGAGGGGGCTGCGTAATGAACAAGCTGATTAACTGGGTTGATGAGCGCCTGCCCATCGTCGACGCGTGGAACAAGCACCTGGGCAAGTACTACGCGCCGAAGAACTTTAACGTCTGGTATTTCTTTGGCTCGCTGGCGATGCTGGTACTGGTTAACCAGCTGATAACCGGTATCTGGCTGACCATGAGCTATAACCCCTCGGGAGAGGGTGCTTTTGCCTCCGTCGAATACATCATGCGTGATGTAGAATGGGGCTGGCTGCTGCGCTATCTGCACTCCACCGGCGCTTCCGCATTCTTTGTGGTGGTTTACCTCCACATGTTCCGCGGGCTGATGTATGGCTCCTACCAGAAGCCCCGTGAGCTGATCTGGATCTTCGGCATGCTGATTTACCTGGTGCTGATGGCCGAGGCATTCATGGGTTACCTGCTGCCCTGGGGTCAGATGTCCTACTGGGGTGCACAGGTTATCGTTAACCTGTTTGGCGCCATTCCGGTTATCGGTGATGACCTGGCGCTGTGGATCCGCGGTGACTACCTGATCTCGGGTATTACCCTGAACCGGTTCTTTGCCCTTCACGTGGTGGCGCTGCCGATCGTACTGCTGGGCCTGGTCGTGCTGCACATACTGGCTCTGCACGAAGTGGGTTCAAACAACCCCGATGGCATCGATATCAAGAAGAACAAGGATGAGAACGGCGTTCCCAAAGACGGAATTCCTTTCCACCCGTACTACACCGTACACGACCTGCTGGGCGTGGCTGTGTTCTTCTTCATCTTCTTCCTGGTGGTCTTCTTCTTCCCTGAAGTGGGCGGACTCTTCCTGGAGAAGCCAAACTTTGAGCCGGCCAACCCGCTGAAGACTCCTGACCATATTGCTCCGGTCTGGTACTTCACGCCTTTCTACGCGATGCTGCGGGCGGTGACGGTGGATCTCTTTGGCCTGGCTGCGAAGTTCTGGGGCGTTGTGGTCATGGGCGCTGCTATCGCAATCCTGTTCGTCCTGCCCTGGCTGGACCGCAGTCCGGTTCGTTCCATCCGCTACAAGGGCTGGCTGAGCAAGATTGCACTGGCGATATTTGCAGTGAGTTTTGTGATCCTCGGCTATCTGGGCGTTGTTCCGGCGACGGAAGGGCGTACCACGGTCGCGCAGATCCTGACCACCTTGTACTTCCTGTATTTCATTCTCATGCCGTTCTATACACGCATGGAAAAAACCAAGCCAGTACCAGAGAGGGTGACAGGATGAAAAAGCTGATTTTGGGTCTTTTCATGACGGTCCTGCCAACCCTGGCGTTGGCGGCTGGTCCGGCCGTGTCGCTGGACTCGGTGGACGCCGACCATACCAACAAAGCCTCGCTGCAGCGGGGCGCGGCGACCTACATGAACTATTGTGCTGGTTGTCATTCCATGGAGTACGCCCGCTATAACCGGATTGCCGCAGACCTTGAGATTCCGGAAGATCTGTTCCTTGAGAACCTGATCTTTACCGGTGCCAAGATCGGTGAGCTGATCGAGATCGGCATGGACAAGAAGCAGGCCGAGGCGTGGTTCGGAAGTGCGCCCCCTGATCTGACTCTGGTCTCCCGGGTACGTGGTGAGGACTGGCTGTACTCCTACCTGCGGGCGTTCTACAAGGATGATTCCCGTCCACTGGGCGTGAATAACGCAGTGTTCGAAAACGTTGGTATGCCCCACGTGATGGTTGCCGAGCAGGGACTGTGCGCGGTGCCGCCGCGGATCGGAACTGCGCCGAACGTCGACCCTCTGAGTGGCAACGTCCGCAATGTTGATATTTGCGATAGCTGGGCTATCGAAGGCAGCATGGAGCCGGCTGAATTCAACAGCGCAATGTACGATCTGACCAACTTCCTCTCATATATGGGCGACCCCATCAAGGTGGAGCGGGAGCGTCTGGGCATTCTGGTTCTCATCTTCGTCGCGATCTTCTTTATTTTCGCGTACTTGCTGAACCGCGAGTACTGGAAAGACGTGCACTGACGTTTTAGCGTATAATGATCGCTGAGCATCTCCAGCGGGCCGGTCTGGCCCGCTGGTTTTTTGCGTTTAATCGCAAATATTGGCCTTATTCTTTTCCTGGAGTCATTCTATGGGCGTTGTGACCAAGCGGTCGTCGATGACGTTTTTCTCAGATCCTGCCAGTCATTACAGCCACCGTGTCCGGATTGTGCTGGCTGAGAAGGGTGTAACAGTGGATGTGGTGGACGTAGATCCGGACAACCCGCTGGAGGAACTGGCGGACCTGAATCCCTATAACGTATTGCCTACCCTGGTTGACCGCGATCTGGTGCTCTACGAGCCCAACATCATGATGGAATATCTTGATGAGCGATTCCCTCATCCGCCACTGCTGCCGGTTTACCCGGTCGCGCGGGCCAACAGTCGGCTGATGATTTACCGCATTCAGAAGGACTGGTGCCGTCTAGTGGATCAGATTCTGGCTGAGCCTTCCGCGAAAAGTTCAGATGCGGCCCGCAAAGAGCTGCGTGAAAGTCTGCAGGCGACAGCGCCGGTTTTTGCGGAGCTGCCGTTTTTCATGTCGGAAGAGTTCACCATCGTGGACTGCTGTATTGCTCCGATCCTCTGGCGTCTGCCGGCCCTTGGCATTGAGCTGGATGCGAAGCAGGCCAAGCCCATTGAGAAATACATGGAAAGTATCTTCAGCCGGGAAGGCTTCAAAGCCAGCCTCTCGGATCTTGAAGAAGATATTCGTAGTTAACGGAAGCTCAACGGGGCGCCGGCAGTGGCACCCACTGACCTCGGGAGAGTAATGTGTCTGAGCACAAGGTAACAATGACCTCCAGTCGGCCCTATCTGGTCAGGGCATTTAATGACTGGATTCTGGACAACCATTGCACGCCTCATATCGTGGTGGACGCCAGTATCCAGGGAGTTCAGGTACCTTCAGATCATATTGCCAACGGTCAGATTGTGCTTAACATCAGTCCTTCCGCCGTCAAGGCGCTGATAATCGGGGATTCCGCCCTTGAGTTCAGCGCGCGCTTCGGTGGCGTGCCCATGCAGGTCTATATTCCTTTACAGGCAGTCATGGCGATTTACGCCCGGGAGAACGGGGAAGGCATGGTGTTCGGCAGTGAGCCCGGGGCTCCCGACCCGGATGGGCCGGGCCGCACAACCGACGCTTCGCGTCAGGGTCGACCGGAGGCGGAGCGTCCCAGCGGCCGACCGAGCCTGAAGGTGGTCAAGTAAAGTTTTTCAGTATTCGTTTCCTGGGGGCTTGCAGTCCTAGCCCCCAAACAGATTCTCTTCCACAAGCCGGCACATTATGCCGGTTATCAGCATCATGATTGGCGCGGCAGAGACCGGGTCAAGATCATTCAGGGTGATTTCAAGATCCTGGGCCTGCAGCAGTGCGCTGATATCGGTCTTCTCTTTCGCGCTTAGCACGATGACGTTGATATCCCGGTCGTGGGCGGCCTGGATAGCCTGAATCAGATTGGCCTTATGCCCGTCATCCACGAATACCAGTAGTGAATCGCCAGGCTTCCCGAGCGCTGTTACCTGGCGAGCGAAGGTTTCATTAAAGCGATTGTCCCGACAGATAGCGGAATAGGTGGTAGCGTCTGCGCCGAGGTTTACGGCCGGCAGGCCGGGACGGTCCTGATCAAGGCGACCCAGCAGACTGGTGCAGAAATACTGCGCGAGGGTGTTGGCGCTGCCATTAGCGCAGGTCATCACCTTGCCGTCATTCAGCAGGGTTTGGACGATCAGATCTGCGGCGGCAGGAATCAGTGGGCCAGCGTGACTGCCAGACATGGCGGTGTGTTCCATGTGGCTGGCGAACCAGAGATTGATATTATCTTCACTACTGCTCATGGCTGTGCCTGAATTGCGTTTCTGATCCAGCGAATACGGTATTGATGGGTTGTTCCCGGGGCGATGGCGACGACATCTATACGACTGGGGTGATCCCAGAGGCCATGTCGATGCAGGTAAAACGAAACGGCGCGGAGGAGCTTCTGTTGCTTCCTCCAGCCTACGGACTCTGCGCCGTCCGCCAGCGCACCGCGTTTGCGATAGCGCACCTCGAAGAATACCAGAGTGTCGCTGTCATAGCCCACCAGGTCGATTTCGCCACCCCGGTTATAGACGTTGCGGTCCAGTATCCGGACACCTTTGGTCTGCAGGTAGCGTGCAGCCACGCCCTCGGCATGGTTGCCCTGAGCCTTGCGGCTGTTGTTCTGCCCCTGGGGTGTGGCAGGGCGGCCTTCCCTGGCGCTCATGTCAGTTATCGAAGGAGTTATCGAAGGGATCGCTCTCAATGGGCTCTATGATTTCTTCGGTGGCTGATGTATCCGCTACCACTGTCGGTACTCCGTCCTGGAAAATGCCCCACATCTGAGTGCGGTGTATCCTGTTGTTCTGGTCGAGCCAAAGCTCGCCGGTGTGGCCTTCAACACGAGTGTCCGGAACCTGCTGCATCAGTGGCAGCCGGGTGCTCAGAGTCCAGGCATCCGCTCCCATGGCGAACAGACGCCCCAGCGGGCCGTCAAGGTTCTCGAACTCCTCGTAGGCCTTCTGGCGGAATTCCGGCTCGCGATCAAGTATCCATGGCAGGTCGGTGAAGTACACGCCGTTCACGTCACGGTCACGGGCCGGGTCGGGGCGGCCGCTGTAAATGATTGACGGTGAGAATACTGGCACATCACTGGCGTAGTAATAAGCAAACAGCGGCTTGAACTGGCGAGCCACAAAAGGCTCGGCCACCATCACGATGGCGTCGGCGTCCTGGCGGCGACGGGGCTCAAACTCAATATTGACACCCATGGTGCGCTCCAGCTCGATGGCACGCTCGCGGCTGACGTTTATGCCCAGCAGCTCAGCCGTAACGTTGCGGAGGTTGTCCTCGTCCGAATAGCGGTCTGTATCAAGGATGACTCCGCCCAGTTCGGTCATACGCTGCTCAAGGGCACGGGAAATCCGATCGCCCCAGTCGCCTCTCGGAATCAGCACCAGTGCGCTGTCCAGGTCCATCTCCCGGAGCCGTTCGGCGATCTGGCGGGCTTCATCTTCTACCGAAAGGCCAAACTGGAACAGGCGGGCCGGTTGGGGCTCGTTTTGCTCCGGCGCATAGTTCAGGGCCAGAACCGGTACCGGCAACGACGGCTTCTGCGCCAGGACGGCTACATCGTCCTTCGCCAGCGGTCCTACAATCAGATCAGGGTTGCTGGCGAGCAGCTCGGGCATCAGTTCGTCAATGGTACGACCGTTAGTGTCGACAATAGACAGAGTGATTTCGTGAGGCTGTTCTGCGTCCTGCTGAGGCTGGCTGCCGGTGTCTGCCTGGCCGTCCGCGGAGGCCGGGCGGTCGCCGCGCTGTGAAGCCGGGGGCGCCAGCGTAGCTTCCCGGTTCTGTACCGCATCCGCATAGTAGGCGGCAAGAAAGCCTTCCCGTACCATATTGCCGGCGGCAGCCAGAGGTCCGGAGAG
>JAJUHY010000095.1 GCA_029265735.1 Marinobacter segnicrescens
AGCGCTTGTCACCCGGGTGCGGGAGCGCATGCCCACGCTGATCAAAGCCCAGGAAGAAACGTTGCGTGAACGGTTCCGCCAGGCCTCTGTCGAGCTGGACTCGGACCGGCTCAGCCAGGAGATGGTCATGCTGGCCCAGAAATCCGACGTGGCAGAGGAAATGGACCGTCTGGCAGCCCACCTCAGTGAAGTGCGGGAGACGCTCCAGCGCAACGACGCCGTCGGCCGCCGGCTTGACTTCCTGATGCAGGAACTCAACCGCGAGGCCTATACCCTCAGCCGCAAATCCATCGACGCAGAAGTAACCCGGATCGCGGTGGATATGAAGGTGCTGATCGAGCAGATGCGTGAGCAGGTGCAGAATATCGAATGATGCCCCGTTGGCTGCCGACGATCTGTCTTTCCCTCCTGCTGCTGGGTGGTGGTGCCTTGGCTCCGCCGATCAAAACTAACTCCATCGCCTTGAGCGCCGCGGCGGGGCAAGCGACCCGACTCGGGCAGGCGCTTGCGCCCCGTGTTGCCGAACATCCCGGTAAAAGCGGCATCCATGCGCTGGCCGATCCCCACGACGCCTTTGCCGCCCGGGTGCTGCTGGCGCGGACTGCCGAGCGCACGCTGGATATCCAGTATTACATCTGGCGGCGTGACATGACCGGCACGCTGTTGCTGGAGGAACTCCATAAGGCAGCCGATCGGGGCGTGCGTGTGCGCCTGTTACTGGATGACAATGGCACCTCGGGGCGGGATGCAGAGCTGGCCGCTCTGGCGCTGCATCCCCGCATCGAAGTGCGTCTGTTTAATCCCTTCAAGGTTCGCAGCCCCAAATGGCTGGGCTTCATCACCGACTTCTCCCGGGCCAACCGGCGCATGCATAACAAGTCGTTTACGGCGGACAGTCAGGCGTCCATCGTGGGCGGCCGTAACATTGGCGATGAATATTTCGGCGCCACTGAAGGTGTTCTGTTTGCCGATCTGGACGTGCTGGCGGTAGGGCCGATTGTGGCAGAGGTGGCCCTGGATTTTGACCGTTACTGGGCCAGCGAGTCCTCGTATCCTGTTGAACAGATTGTGCCGGCCGTGCCAGAGACCAGTCTCACACAGCTGGAGGAAGCAGCGTCTCTAATCGAGACGGATGCCGCCGCCAGAAGTTACGTCGAAGCGGTCGCCGAGTCGGAGTTCATTTCGTTGTTGCTGGCGCAGGCGTTGCCACTGGAGTGGGCGCATACCCGTATAGTCAGCGATGATCCGGCCAAAGGCCTTGGAGATACTCCGGAGGAGGGCAGGCTTACCTATCAGCTGAGACAGATTCTGGGTGAACCACAGAAGGCCGTGGTGCTGGTGTCGCCGTACTTCGTGCCCACCGCTGTTGGGGTTGATGCCTTTGCTGCGCTGGCAGAGCAGGGCGTCGACGTCCAGATTCTCACCAACTCTTTTGATGCTACCGACGTGGCGGTGGTGCACGCCGGGTATGCCAAACGGCGCAAGGACCTGCTCAAGGCTGGTATCCGGTTATTCGAATTGCGCCGGCTTTCACCTCAAATCGAGCACGATGAGAAGGCCGGTCCATTCGGTAGCTCCGGCTCCAGTCTGCATGCGAAAACCTTTGCGGTGGATGGCGAACGGATGTTCGTGGGCTCATTCAACTTCGATCCCCGCTCCGCCAATCTGAATACCGAGCTGGGCTTCGTCATCGACAGCCCGACCCTGGCCAGGGCTGTGCATCAGGCTTTTGAAGAGGCCATTCCTGCAAGCTCCTATCAGGTCCAGCTCGACGATAACGGGCGGCTGTACTGGACGGAGACCGTAGGCGGCCAGCTCATCCGTCATGATAAAGAGCCCAACACCACCGTCTTCCAGCGGGGCGGCCTCTGGTTCCTGTCGATATTGCCGATCGAGTGGTTGCTGTAACGACGGCTTGCAGCCTCCATGCAGGGGGTGGCGGCGGCTGCCACTACCCCGTCAGGCGCGTTAACCGACGTCAGGCTTGATCGCCAGCAGATCGGTCCGCAAATGGGTAAGTACCTTCTCTGCGGTATTTCCGATTACTCTTGCGGCCAGTCCTGTCTTGCCGCTGGTACCCATCACCACCATATCGGCCTTGATCCGGCTGGCGACGTCGGGAATGATTTTCTGGGCAGGGCCAGAGGCGATGTGAACGTGCTCCGGCTTTATGCGCCAGGTCTGGCACAGATACTCAACCCGAGGTTCAAGTGCCGCCTGCCGCTTACGGTCACGGGCGACCATATCCACCAGATCCAGGTTGGCAACGAGGGCAGAGGTATGCAGTGCATGCACCAGATGCAGATCAGTCTCCATGGAATCAGCCAGTTGCCGGGCCGCGGCAATAATGCGGCTGTCCAGCGCTCTCTTGTCCGGTTTTTCCGAGCTTAGATCCACCGCTGCCAGTATCGGGCTGGCCCGATTCCATTTCTGTTCTGTGACCAGCATCACCGGCGCCGGGCAGGAGCGGATCAGGTGCCAGTCAGTGGGGGTATAGAGGAAGGTCTCGGTGCGGTTTCCGGTTTTGACCACCGCATCGACAGGGGACTTCTGGCATCGATCGTTGATCCACTCATGGATGCGCTTGGACCAGATGGTGATCGCCTCAACCTTCAGTCCGGCGGTATCGCTTAATGCCAGCATCTGCTCGAGCCAGCGCTGTCGTTCGGCTACGAGTGCCTCACGCAGTTTCTGTCGTTCTGACTCATCGTCGGACAGCGCCTCAAGATATTCGTGAATGAACGCGACAACCTCCAGTCGCGCGCCGGTGGCCCGTGCCAGTTCAATGCCCCGGGTCAGTGCCACCTGATGACTGTAGGCCGGATCCATAACAATGAGCAGTGTTTTCATTCGCTTATTCCATCGCAAATTCAGTGGTATCGGAGATATTAACAGCAACCGGAGTGACGGGATGTGGAGATAAGTCAAACTCACCCGAAAGCCGTGATCGCCCAGGGCTTTTCGTCTTCTGATCCTTCAAATGGTGGTTTGCATCAAGCTACAGGTATTAATTTCTTGATAACGATAATGAGAATAATTAGTATTCGCGATCGTTGGCTTTGCGCCCAGGGTTATCTGGCCTCGGAGTCATCACAGTGGGGGTCCGCCCCGCATCGGGGTATTCGTTTGTAGGGAGCGAGCATGTCGCGTTTATTGAATTCATCTCGGGTATTCAGGTTGTCTGCCCTGGCAGGGGCAATGGTTTTGGCGCACTCGGCGGTGGCCGAGGAGGCGCAGGAACTGAACGCATTGATCATCAGCGCCTCGGGGACTGAGCATACCCAGATGACGGCGCCCGCATTCACTACTGTGATTGACGAAAAGATGCTGAGCAACAACCCCTCGCAGAGTGTTGCCGATATGATCGGACGCAGCGCCGGTGTACTGAATGCAACCGACCCCACTGGCCGAGACGAATTGCAGATTCGTGGCCTGCCGGGCAACTACACTCTGATCCTGGTGGATGGCCGCCGGGTGTCCTCGTCCAATGCGCTGTGGCGGGGTGGTGACTTCGACTTGAGTTCCATTCCGCGCGCGAGCATCGAGCGGATCGAGATTGTCCGTGGCCCCATGTCGTCCCTGTACGGTGCCGATGCCATGGGTGGTGTGATCAACATCATCACAAAAAAGGGGACAGCCGAATGGACCGCCAACTTTGATGCCATGTACGAGTCTGTGCTGGCAGGTGATGATGGGGATAGCTGGCGCACCAACCTGACGGCCTCCGGTCCCCTCGCCGAAGACGTCTACGTTCGCCTGAGTGGTGAGGTTTACGACCGGGATGCCTGGTTCACCGACAAGGAAGACCAGGTCCCCGCACGGGAAGAAAAAGAAGCCCGTAACCTGTCCGGCTCCCTGAGCTGGGATATCGATAACCGCCAGACCCTGACCGCAGATGTGCGGGTGAACCGGGATGATCGCCCCTACGCCCTCTACGCAGCGGGCCCGGCCTTTCGGGATCAGGACATTAATCGTGAAACCTACGGTCTGACCCATGAAGGTGACTGGGGATGGGGCAGCACCCGCCTGAGTGTGAACTATGAAGATGGCGAAATCGCAGACTTCAATACCCGGTACCCGGACCCTCAGCAGCGTCATCTGAAAGAAGAAACGCTGACGCTTGCGGGCAGCACCAACGTGGTTCTGGGAAAACATCGCCTGACCGCCGGCTACGAGTACCGTGACCAGGAAGTGGGTGACAAGGTATCGTTCGCCGAAACCGGGGCCAGCGATGCCGTTATGCAGGGTGTGTACCTGCAGGATGAATGGCAGCTGACCGACCGCCTGACCCTGACCCTGGGTGGACGCTACGATCACCACGACGATTTCGATGGCGAATTCACCCCCCGTGGGTATCTGGTGTATCAGCTCAACGACAGCGTGTCGCTCAAGGGTGGCTACGCCGAAGCCTATAAAGCGCCGTCACCTCACCAGATCATTGAGGAGTACCGCATGGTCAGCTGCGGTGGTTCCTGCTTCATTCCGGGTAACCCGGACCTGCAGCCAGAAACCAGCACTAACTACGAGGTGGGCGTCGAAGTCAGTCGTCCGACCTGGCAGCTGAGTGCCGTGGCCTTCCGTTCGGAAGTGGAAGATATGATCGTCGCTATCCGTGATCCCCGCTCCTGGGTCAACCTGAACGAGGTGGATATCCAGGGCCTGGAACTGGAGGGCGCCGTTCAAATGGCCTACGGATTCAGTTTCGACGGTGCCTATACCTATCAGGATACCGAGGAGAACGGCGACGAAGAAATTGCTTACCGTCCCCGTCACAAGATCAATGCAGGCCTTAACTGGCAGGTGGTGGATTCCACCCGGTTGCGTCTGGGTGTGGACTACTTCGGTGAGCAAAAGAACTCCAACGGCGACACCCAGCCTGATTACGCCCTGTATGATTTCTCAGTGAACTCTCAGGTCACACAGGCACTGGCCCTCCGTGGCGGTATCAATAACCTGACCAACGTGGATCTCAGTGAGGACGACGATGACGACTACTACGGCAACGTACTGGGTCGCAGCGTATACGTTGGTTTGAGTTACGACTTCTGATCCGGGGCCAGGCCGTGTTGGTGATGTTCACGGCCTGGCCCAGCAGGGTGCATAATGGCAAGAACGATCCTCATGGTATTGACTACTATCATGGCCTGGACGGCTTCGGCAGGGCAGGTAGCCCTTCCGGTGAGCCAGGCCTTTTCCATTTCATCCGGCGAGTCCTGGACGCTGTCCATGAAGCTGGCGGAGGGAGAGTATATTCGCGGGCAGGTGTCGGCCGATCGGCCTTTTACAGCGCTGGTTGCTGACGCCGAGGGAACCCCGGTCCGTCAGCTGACCTCCCCGGGGGCCTCAGAGGCCTTTATCCACTTCAGCGCGCCCCGGCAGGGCAAATATGAGCTGGTCCTGAAGGCAGCGTATGAGGTATCCGGTCAGCTGGATCTGGCCCGGGTAGAATCTCGCCAGCCTGATGAGAGCCCCCAGCCGGAGTTGCTGAGTGCCCGGGTGAGGGACGCTCAGGAGCAGTTGGATCAGAGCATGGCTGAAGATGACGTATGGCGCCAGCTGACTGACGGAGGGACGCCGCTGGTGGAACGCCCGGAGCAAGTCCCCGAGGCGGGATTGGCGCCGGATGAGCGACTGGTGACCTTTCTCTGGCGGGGGGCTCGTGATCGGGTGCTGCTGTTTGGCGCGCCAGGCTATGAACATGATCCCCTGTACCGCCTTGGTGACAGTAATCTCTGGTACCGTAGCTACCGGTTACCGGCGGATACCCGCATGAGTTACCAGCTGGCACCGGATGTGCCCTGGGTTAAACGGACTGCCCGTGACCAGCGGGTGGCGATCATGGCAACGCGGCAGCAGGATCCGGCGAACCCCCGTAGCTGGTCTCCGGAAGGGGTTGAGGACATCTACAACACCCTGTCAATTCTGGAACTGGAGAATGCGCCGTCCGCTGCGCTGACAGAGGGTGAGCGGGAGCTGCCTGCGCCCAGACGGTTCCGGCTGTACAGTGAACGACTGGGCAATACCCGTGATGTGGATATTCTTGTGTCGGAAGGTCTGGAGCCTGTGCCGGGAGCTGTTGTGCCACTGGCGATCTTCTTTGATGGCCACGACTATCAGAGCAAGGTGCCTACTCCGAGAATTCTCGACAACCTGATCCGCGCTGGCCGGATTCCCCCGGTTATGGCGGTGTTCGTCAGCAATCCCAGCCGCAAGGCAAGAACCACCGAGCTGCCCTGCAATGCGGACTTTGCGGATTTCATGGTGGAGGAACTGTTGCCCTTCGTGGAGCGCCAGACCGGACTGGCCTTTACTGGCGAGCAGACGCTGCTGGCGGGTGCCAGCTTTGGCGGGCTGGCGGCAGCGTGTGTTGCCTATCATCATTCGGAGCATTTCGGGCTGGTGCTAAGCCAGTCCGGTTCTTTCTGGTGGAGCCCTCAGGGCGATGATCGCCCGGAATGGCTGAATGCCCGCTATGCTCAATCACCCCGGCTGCCGATTCGCTTCTACCTGAGCGCCGGACGCTTCGAAACGGATTTTGGTGAGAGCGGCATTCTCAATGCCACTCGGCAGCTGGACCAGATACTGACCCTCAAGGGCTATGACGTGCACATGGATGAGTTCAGTGCGGGCCATGACTATTTCCACTGGCGGGCTACCCTTGGTCTGGGGCTTGAGCACCTGTTGGGGCCCTTGACGTCCCGGTAGGCGGTATCAGAACCGCCCAGAGACTTTAGCAACCAGCCCGCGTCCCGGTGATAGCATACCTCCTTCGGTCAGGTGTTCCCGGTATCGCTTATCCAGCAGGTTATTGCCTTCGACTGAGACTTCCAGTGCGCTGAATCTGCCTGTGGCGCCAAAGTTCCAGCCCAGTTCGATGTCCATGGTTGCATAGCCGGGGGTGCTGTTTTCAGTACCGTTGGAAAACGCATCGGCGGTGCGGTCCTGTTCTGCTATTGAGCGGAGTTGTCCATACCAGTTGAAGCCGGGGCGGCCCTGCTGG
>JAJUHY010000116.1 GCA_029265735.1 Marinobacter segnicrescens
AGGCTTCTTTGAAGTGTTTGCCACTACCGCTCTGGCCTTCATCTACTGCAGCATGGGCCTGGTATCCCGCACCATTGCCACATCGGCGTCCCTCGCCTCCGCCAGCCTCTTCATGCTGGGCGGTGTGCCGGGCACCTTCCACCACCTGTATTTCTCCGGCACCACCACACCGGTCATGGCGGTGGGCGCAACCTTCAGTGCGCTGGAAGTGGTCCCGCTGGTGGTACTGGGCTATGAAGCCTGGGAAAACTGGCGCCTGAAGGATCGCGCACCCTGGATGGAAAACGTGCGCTGGCCGCTGATCTTCTTCGTGGCGGTAGCCTTCTGGAACATGCTGGGAGCCGGCGTACTGGGCTTCATGATCAACCCGCCTATTGCGCTCTACTACATCCAGGGGCTGAACACTACGCCCACCCACGCCCATGCGGCACTGTTCGGGGTCTACGGCTTCCTCGCCCTGGGCTTCTGTCTGATGGTGCTGCGCTATATCCGGCCGCAGATTGTGTTTGATGAGCGTCTGATGAAAGTCGGATTCTGGTGGCTGAACATTGGTCTGGTGCTGATGCTGTTCACCAGCCTGCTGCCCGTCGGCTTCATCCAGTTCGTGGCCAGCGCCAGCGAAGGGCTGTGGTACGCCCGCAGCGAAGCGTTCATGCAGACCGATATCCTGCAGTTCCTGCGCTGGTTCAGAACCGTAGGAGATGTGGTCTTTATCGTCGGTGCGCTGGCTGTAACCTGGCAGATCGTGAAGGGAGTGTTCTTCCCGACCCTCTCGCCAGCACTGGTGGAAACAGGAGATACCACAGAACCGGCTGAAATGAAGGCTTAAGTCAAAAGCAAAGCCAGGGATGGCCGCTATACTGAATAAAGACATACTCCTGCCGGGGTATCGGTTTCACCCGGCAGATTTGCCATACTCGTGGCAGGCTTCCACTCAGTAGAAACAGGAAATCTGACATGTCCGAATCCAGGTTGACTGACCGCTTTGGCCGCACGGTGAACTACGTGCGTCTGTCCGTCACCGACCGGTGTGATTTCCGATGTGTATACTGCATGGCGGAGGACATGACCTTCCTGCCTCGCCAGCAGGTACTGACCCTTGAGGAAATCGCGCGGATCGCCCGCACCTTCACCGAGCTGGGCACGGAAAAAATCCGTCTGACCGGCGGCGAGCCCCTGGTTCGCAAGGATATCCTGGAACTGGTGAAGGAAATCGGCCGCTACGGCCTGCGGGACTTTGCCATGACCACCAACGGCAGTCAGCTGCTGACCATGGCCGAAGACCTCTGCCGTGCCGGGCTGCACCGCCTGAACATCAGCCTCGACTCACTGGACCAGGACAAGTTCCGGCGTATTACCCGTACCGGACGCTTGTCGCAGGTGCTGGACGGCATCGACGCCGCTCGTGATGCAGGCTTCCGTCGCATCAAGCTCAACACGGTGGTGCTCAAGGGCCGCAATGACGAGGAAGTCCCCGCTCTGGTGGACTTCGCCCGCCGCAAGGAAGTGGACATCACCTTTATTGAGGAAATGCCCCTGGGGGAGATCACCGAACACGACCGGGGAGAGGCATTCTGCAGCAGTGACGAAGTCCGCAGCATTATCCGTCAGCACCACGAACTGATTCCGACAACCGCGGATACCGGTGGACCTGCCCGCTATTACCGGATACCCGGCAGCAGTACCCGGGTCGGTTTTATCTCACCCCATTCCCATAACTTCTGCGCCACCTGTAACCGGGTTCGTGTCACTGTCGAAGGTCGCCTGCTGCTGTGCCTGGGCAACGAGCACTCGGTTGATCTGCGCCGTGTCCTGCGGGGCAACCCCGTCAGCGACGACAAGCTGCGCCAGACCATTATCAACGCCATGGACCTGAAGCCGGAGAAACATCACTTCGATCTGAACGGCGACGTGCAGATTCTGCGCTTTATGAACATGACCGGCGGCTGAGGCTCAGACGTCCTCAACCTGCCAGCGTTTTGCCATTGCCCTGGCCTGGGCCAGTGTTCTGGCAAAGGTCCGCTTTCCTGGCTTCTTGCGAATACCTGCACGACGCAGTTTCACGATCATCCGCGCCGGCAGCCCGACGATGATCAGGTTAACGCCCTCCCGCTCCATTTCTTCCACCAGCGAGCCCATCACCGCCAGCGCGGTGGCATCCATACTGGGCACGTCGTGCATATCAAGAATCAGCGTGTGCACGTCCGGGTCGGCAATATGCAGGGAGCGCAACGCGGTCTCCGCAGCGCCGAAGAACAGCGGCCCGTTAACGTCATAGACCGCCACCGACGCCGGCAAACCGTTCAGGGACGGATGATGCTCTTCCCGCGCTGGTGAGATATGGGTGAGGCTGGCCATGCGCCGGATAAACAGTGCTGACGCCAGGCCGACGCCAACCGCTACGGCAATAACCATGTCAAACACCACAGTCAGGCCGAAGCAGGTCACCAGCACAATCACATCCCCCCCGGGGGCGGATTTCAGGGTATGCACGAAATGCCGCGCCTCACTCATGTTCCAGGCCACGATGAACAGCAGCGAGGCCAGTGCCGCCATTGGTACCAGTCCCAGCACGCCGGCCAGCACCACCACCGACAGCAACACCACAATGGCATGCACCAGCGCCGCAATGGGTGAACGGGCTCCGCTGCGGATACTGGTAGCGGTCCGGGCCAGCGCGGCGGTTGCGGTGATGCCACCGAAGAAAGGTGCCGCAATGTTGCCCAGCCCCTGACCGATCAGTTCGGCGTTGGGATCATGGCGGGTGCGGGTCAGACCGTCGGCAACCACGGCGCACAGCAGGGATTCGATGGCACCGAGCATGGCGATCGCAAACGCCGGCCCCATCAGCGAACGGAACAGGTCAAAGTTCACTACCAGTGGCTGCCCGTCTGGCCCCGGCAATTGCCAGGGCAGCATGAACGACGGCAGTACCGGCGGGATGCCCTGCCCGGTTTCACCGTTGGCTTCCCAGGTAAAGCGGGAGGCGATGGTTTCCACCGCCGGTGTGCCATCACCGCCGAACAGGGCATTAACCGCCCAGGCCACCAGCCCACCGGCAATCAGACCTATTAATGGCGCAGGCACGGGAATTTTCAGCTTCGGCCACAACAGCATCAGCGCCAGGGTAAACGCGCCGATCCCTAGCTCCATGGGTTTCAGCGTCGGGAACGACGACAGGATAATCCCGAGGTTCTCAACGAAGTGCTCCCCCATGGGCCCCGTAGTCAGCCCGAAGAAATCCGGCACCTGTAACATGGCAATAACGACCGCGATACCGGCGGTAAAGCCCAGCACCACCGGATAGGGCACGAATTGAATCAGCCGCCCCATGCGAGCCATCCCCAGGGCTACCAGCAGTACGCCGGCCATCATGGTCGCGATCAGCAGGCCGCCGAGGCCGTATTGCTGGACAATGGGAAACAGAATGACAACAAACGCAGCGGTCGGTCCCGAAACGTTGAATCGCGCACCCCCGGTCAGGGCGATAATGGCCCCGGCAACAATAGCGGTATACAGCCCGTGCTGGGGTGGTACGCCAGTGGCAATGGCCAGTGCCATGGACAGAGGCACCGCCACCGTACCGACGGTCATCCCCGCCATAATGTCCTGGCGCAGTTCCGAACCTCCATACCCTTCCCGAAACGCATCGCGAAGCCCGGTGGCAATACCGGGAAGATGGAGCCGAAACCGTTGTTGCGCCATGGCAGGAAACCTCTTTAGCAGGAGTGAGTATTCAGGAAAGAAACGGCATGCGGTCCGTTGGGGAACGCATGCCGTTAATTACATTAGCATAATTACCGGGGTTCTTATTGCCGGACCCCGGTATGACTGACGTCAATGAGTCACGCCGTGGCCATGGTCGTGGTCGTGCTCGTGGTCGTGGTCGTGGTCGTGATGAGAGCCCAGGTGATCCAGGGTAATGTCAGAAAAGGACACCACCTGGCCGCCAAATTCTGCGGCAAACACCTCCGCTGCCGAGGCTTCTGCAAAGGAAGCCAGCGTCGGCCCCATGGCGCCGGTACGCTCGGCCCCCACCACATAGAAGGCCTCACGGGCATCAATCAGCGTGGTATCCGCCGGCTTTTCCCATTCCGTCTCAGCCATATCGTGCACGTACAGGGTATGGTCACGGTTGACGTTTTCAGGCTGCAGCAGCCAGGAGAACATGTCCCGGGTGGAGCAGAACTTGAGAACCTGCTCGTCCCGGGCAGTGATGGCTTCCCCCTTGGGGCCGGGGAACCGGGTAATGGCCATGCCGCACACGTGGCACTCATCCCCGGAATCAAAGTGAACCGGGTTGGGCCGGGCCACCGCGGCATCCTCACCGGAATCCGAGCAACCGCTGATCAGGGCGGTGAATGCCAACGCTAGAGCGAACCCTGCTAACCGCAATAGTTTCATCACGAACCTCCACTCAGATACGACGATTACGGAACAGCGCCCAGGCTGCAGCCAGAGGCAGCACAAACCAGATCACCAGCGCAGCCCAAAGCCCGGCGGGACCCATGGGCAGGTCCGAGCCAAGACTCAGAACCCCGGTCAGCTGGGAGCCACCTTCAAACACAACAATATTCAGCAGCCGGTAAACATCCGTGGGATTCAGTAACAGCAGCCACGGCAGCAGGTCCGGGTTCAGTTTGCCTTCGCTGGCCACCAGCAGCCCCAGCAGCATCAGGTCAAAGATCAGCACGAAGAAAAACCAGATCGCCAGCGCCAGACCGGCCGCCAGCGGCTTTTCGCTGACCCGCACACTGACCAGGTAGGCCAGTGCGATAAACCCCCAGCCCAGCAGGATGGTGGACAGGATAAAGCGTAGCAGCGCTGCCGCCAGAGTTCCGACGGCGACGTCATCCACCAGCACGGCGATAGCGATGCCGGCGACACCAAAGCCGATGACGGTGGCCAGCGCCAGGGTCAGGCTGTGGCCCAGGAACTTGCCGAACAGCAGCTGGCCACGGCTCAGGGGATAGGTCAGCAGCAACAGCAGGGTGCCGCCCTCCTCTTCCCCCACAATGGCGTCGTAGGCCAGTAAAAGGGCGATCAGCGGTATCAGAAAGATACCCAGACTGGCCAGGCTGGCGATGGTGGCTGGCGTGGACGCATAGCCAACGGTCCCGGAGGCGGCAGCCCCGAACCAGGCAATGCCCAGCGCCAGTGTGGCAAACACGATGGAAATGGCGATCAGCCAGCGGTTGCGCAGGCTATCAGCAAGCTCCTTGCGGGCGATAGTCCAGATGCTGTTCATTGCGTGCCTCCCCGGTGGGCTAGGCCACCAGAACCGATAAAGTGCACGTAGAGGTCCTCCAGGGTGGGCTCGGATATATTGAGATCGCGCACCTCACCGGTGGTCATCAGGCGGCGGATCATGGGCATCTTCTGGTCCGGCGGGACATCCAGCCGCAGCTCGCCGTTCTCCTGCCAGCTTGCCTGTGGCCCCAGCTCTTCTGCAATCTGTAACAGATTGACGCGGCTCTCGGTGGCCTGAACTTCCAGTGAGACCGGCATATTGGCCTGACGACGCAAGGCTGGCAGATTGCCGGCGGCTTTCAGGGTGCCCTGGGTGAGAATGGCGCCCCGGTCAATATAAGGCTCGACACCCGGTAGAACGTGGGAACAGAGCACGATGCCGGTGCCCTCGTCTCTCAGCTTCCGCAGCAACTGGTACAGGTCGGCGGTCGCCACCGGATCCAGCCCTACCGTGGGCTCGTCCAGCATCAGCAGTTTCGGTTTTCCCAGCAGTGCCTGGGCCAGTCCGAGGCGCTGGCGCATGCCTTTCGAGTAGGTGCGTGTACGGGCATCCATGGCGTCCGCCAGTCCCACCTGCTTCAGCAGTTCCGGCACCTGGGCCAGGGGCGCGCCCTTGAGGCGTGCGAAATGACGGAGTATTTCCCGCCCGGTGAGCTGGGGGTAAAACATGACGTTCTCAGGCAGGTAGCCAATATGCTGGCTGACTTCGGGATCACCCGCGGTGCCGCCGAGCACGGTAAGCCGGCCCTGTTGCGGCGTCATCAGGCCCAGAATCAGCTTGATGGAAGTGGTCTTGCCGGCGCCATTGTGGCCAAACAGGCCAAGGATTTCGCCGGGCTCCAGGGTCAGGTCGATACCGGTCAGTACCGGGTTCCGGGTATAGCTAAAGCTGACGTTTTCCAAACGGAAACAGCTCATGGGATCTCCGCTCGCAAGGTTTCAGGGGGACGCATCAGTGGATAGGAGTCGGTGACACCCGGCGCCTTCACCACGGGAAAGGCCTGCTGTACCCAGCGCAGGGTATCCACCGCGGGGCTGTGCATCAGGATTCGCGCTTCCGGATAAGTCCACAGTAAGCGGTCTACGTTGTCGTTGGGCTCGTAGGGTACAT
>JAJUHY010000036.1 GCA_029265735.1 Marinobacter segnicrescens
GCTGGGCAATCGGGTTACCGGTAAGCGTCTTGGAATTCTGGGGCTGGGGGAAATCGGCCGTGCCATCGCGAAACGAGCTGCCGCGTTCGATATGCCAATCGCATATCACCAGCGCAACCGCAACCCCGACGTTCCTTACACTTACCATGACTCCCTTGCGTCACTGGCAGAGGCCAGCGATTTTCTGGTAGTGGTCGTGCCGGGTGGTCCGGCAACAGAAAATATGGTTAATGCCGACGTCCTGGACGCTCTTGGGCCAGAGGGTATCCTCGTGAACGTTGGCCGTGGCACGACGGTGGACCAGCCTGAGCTGATTCGCGCCTTGCAGGAAGGCCGCATACGGGCAGCCGGGCTGGATGTCCTTGCAGATGAACCCCATGTTCCGGAAGCGCTGCTTGAGCTTGATAATGTCGTTCTGACACCTCACTATGCCAGCGGCACCATCGAAACCCGGCTGGCCATGGGGCAGCGGGTGGTAGACAACATTCTGGAGTATTTTGAGCGCTGACCATGACGCCAGGCTACGCCATGCCCCGCCATAGAAAGACGCTAAGTATGGCCCTTTCCTCCATCTCCCGACGCTGGAAAGGGCAGTTATTCAGGCTTCACCAAGAAACGAAGCAAGGGTGAGCTCCGCGGGGGCGCCGGAGCTGCCGTCCGGGTCCGTCACATTATCGGTCTGGGCTAACACAGAGTCGTCGGTCGGCCCATGCCAGAGGGCGGATATCATCCCCAGGCCTCCCTGATCCAGCAAGTCACGTATCAGGGTGAATGCAGACGCTGGGCGGTACAGGCGCTGATAGGATGGCTCAGGCAAACCATCGGCATCGATCGCCGCCAGTTCAAGCTTGGCAGCCATTAATGCGATACGCTGGTCCTGTACCTTGCGGCTGTAGCCCCGAACTATGTCCCGATCGAAGGATGCGATGGCTGCGCTTCCATCGAAAGTCATACCACGCCGGCGAAAATGGGTAGCCCCTGTCATCGTCCACACATCGTCCACGATGACCGTAGTGCTACGCATGCGGACGTGTCGCCCCGGGAAACCCCTGGGGTGGAATATCACTACACGGTTGGGGTCCACATTCTTGAGCAGTGTGTAGGCTTCGAGTCGCTGAGCGTATGCCCGGCGTGCGAAGGGCGCCGGAATCAAATCACTTTCCCGGGGCGTGACCACGATCACCTTCAGGTTAGGCTGGCTGGCCATACGCTCCGCAAGCACGGTCACCAAATCGATCTCATGAGGCGCCGGGCTGTCGTCCGGGCGTGCAGTCCGGGAAAACCCAGGCGTTTCAATATATACCAGCTCTTCCGCTTCACGAAGTACCCGGGACAGGGCCCAAAGCGCATCCCGTGCGCCATGCCTGGCCAGAAAATACTCACGCCGGATTTCATTCAGCAACCGGTCTTCGTTGGTGACATCAATGGAGCTGGAGGGCGAGGGGAGACCCAGCGTATCAGCGAGGTCGTCAAGTATGGCGTCCAGACTGATGGCGGTGCCACTGGCGAGCGGATTTCCGGCCGGTAGCAGGGAAAGTTCCGGCGTTTCGCATATAGCCGCTACGGTTTGCAGGAGCACACCGGAAGAGCTTCCCGCCGGGGGTGGGTTATCGTCATCCGGCTGGGGTGGGTTCATGTTGTCGCCACCGGACATGACAATCCAGCCGGGGGACGTGGTACTCGATGCGCCCCCGGGTAGTGGCAGGATGGGTTGTGTACGACGTACTGCATGTCGCGCCAGATCATAAGCCAGACTGCCTGTCACCCTCACTCCGGATACGTGGGTATCGGGGCTTGCGGGATTTCCGGGATTTGCGTCCCGGAATCGGTTGGATCGGGTTTCCGGTGCCCACCGTGCACCTGACAACACACCCTCCCATATCAATCCCTGCTTAAGCTGATCCGTGTCCGGAATGCCGCTGACTACAATGCTTTCAAGCCGGCCCATGGTTGGATGCCGGGGACCCTGACGTGGTTCTGTTTCCTTTCCCAATGCTCTTGCCACATCCACAACGACGGTGGGACTGCCGGCGGGCGGCGGACCGGTCCGGGGTATGCCGAACACTGGGGCTGGCGCCACTGAGCGCATGGCGCCTGGCACTGTATCAAGAATATCGGGAGAGGCTGCAAACAGGTTGTCCGGCACTGTGGCGGGACCGGCATCGATCTCCAGTCGCCGGTTGGCGTAAATCCGGCGTTTACCAGAGCGGGGTACTACCACCAGGTCAAACGCCAGCACGGCAGGGTCCGGGTGAGGGTCTCCCGGCGCGAGTCCCAGCGGGTTCTGAACCAGAATTTCCACATCCGCAGGGCCACTGACAACCGTAGCGCCACCATCGCCACGAACGAAGGAGGGCGCCTCCCCAATTGAGTTAATCAACTCGAAACGACGGCTGTAGAGCCGGACAAAGGTACCCTCAGGCAGCTGTCCGCCCTCCAGAGTCACTACCACATCCTCGCCGCTGGTCCATTGAGCGGTCGCGCCGTCTAATGGAGAGGTGCCATTGGCGGCCAGTGCGGTGCCGGTATTCGGACCAGGGTAAGCTGGCCAACGGGCTTGATCACCCGGCTGAGAAGGTACCGCCAGTGCTGGTTCAATCACCGGTGAAACGACAAAAAACAGGGCGTCGTCTCCAGCCCCGCTCAAGCGGCCAAGTATCTGGCCGCTATGGGCCAGAAGGTCAGGGCCTGCTGACTGGTAATCTACGGTTATACCGTCACGAACCGCCGGTACCAGGTCTGCCGGCATGGACTGATCATCGGCAGGAACGCCACGAACAGCAGCAGCGGAACGGTTGCCACGGAGATGCCAGTCCAGGTCAGTGATAAACGCCCTCAAAAACCTTCGCGGAAGTGTCACACCGTCGGGCAGTGACGGGGTTGCCAGTGGGCCGGCGCCCATCACGCCACCAGTCGACCATCCCAGACGCAAGCGGCCAGGAGCACCGTTACCGATCCCTGCCAGTTGCTGGCTGGCCTCCAGAGTTACCATGCCGTTGGTACCCGGACTGGCAACCTGGACACCTGCGTCGGTCTGAGCTTCGACGCCGAGACCGTCTGGTAGTGGGACAAAAGGCCTGCCATGAAGATCGGTCAGTTGCACAAGTACACCGGACGCCAGTCCAATGACGCCGTTGAGTCCGCCTGCACCGCCCATGATTGCGCCCATGTCTGTGTCATCAGAAGTTGTAAGGGCAGGGTAGGTCGTGATCAGTTCGGCAAACAGGGCAGCCACCGCTATCGGGTCCAGAATCAGCCCCCGGTTGTCGTGGAAGCTCATGGCCTCAGTGCGATCCAGCGCTTTACCAGGCTCCCAGGTTTGCGGGGACCGGTCCGGTATGGGAGCGACGTCCCGAAACACCAGCGTTTCGGGAATCAGTACGTGATGACTTGACCCCGGAGGCGACAGGTGGTCTGTCACTAGCCGTTCCAGACGGGCGACCGCCTGCGGGTGCAATCTGAACGCTGCAACGGGTCCGCTGATGGGTACGCCGGCAACGTCCCTGAATTCGGCACCGGTATCCCGGTACTCAAGGGTTCCCAGAAACGGTGCCAACGCGCTTCCGCCGGGGGTGAGGGTCAGCTGGTTCTGGTCAAATGACGGGGTTGAGTTACTCCAGGCGGGCCAAAGTCTGAGCATGGTCAGGCCAAGGGCCTCCAGGCCGTTGTTACGGAGTGCCTGGGCCGCCGCTGCCGGTGTTAAAGTGAATACCTGTGCCATGATCCCTCCTGATTATTTGACCGTCCGGGACACTTCCCTCCCATCCGGCGCTGTCAGCTGGATGGTCAATCCACTTAAGGCACCCCGAGTTGTCAGCGTTATGGTCACAACCTGACCAATCTGCTGCCGTGCCACCGTATAACTCCCTGACGGAGGGGTTGTTGGAATCTCATGCAGAGGACTCTGAAACGTCAGGGTTTTGCCATGATCGCTGAACTGGTTATGCCCGGTCCCGGTGACCTTTCCCTCCAGAGGCCCTGGCTTGGGTGAAATACGCCCGGGACTCCGTCCTGCCCCAGGGAGCCGAATAACGCCTGGCTTCGGGGCGGCGGGGATAATATCACCGGCTTCCTTATGAAGCGTGAGCTTCAGCACATAGGGCTGTCCGGCAATCAGGTCCCCAAGTACCGGTTGAACGTTGAAACTGAAAATAGTGCCGCGGCCTGTGATGGTATAACGTTGGACTTCAGACAACTCCGGCAGAGGAATCACTGATCCGGCCTCAACCTCAAGGGTTTTCTCGGTGCTACGACCCAGGGGGTCAGTTATCCTGACCGAGACACTCAACACCTGATCTTCTGACTCCCTGCGTACCAGCATCCGGTACTCACCCTCAGCCTCCCGCCAAAGGCCGGATTCCGGCGCTGGCGGAGCCGTATTTTCAACTTCGCTCATTTTCAGGGACTTGGAGAGCAGCGGTTCAGCAGACCCTTTCACGTAAACTGAATAGTCGATCCGGTGGTGTCCCAACGGACCGGCCGCAACTGGAACAGGGCTAAGGAACCGGACGCCGACATTACCGGCCCCGCCGCCCGGCCACTCCAGGTTCAGCTCGCTCAGGGGTGGGGGAGTAGCTGGAGGCACCACCACAGGCACTGCAGGCGAGGGCGCCGAACGGCCACCCAGCACACCTTGCTCTGGCACTGGCTCCGCCCAGGCCACGGCCCGGTACCAGACGTACTTCCAGCTACCCTCCGGTGCGTCCAGCCCGAAGACCCGGTCGATCTGGTCTGCAGACGGTTCGTCACCCTGGATTACGGTCCAGGGTCCGGAGGTCGTGGTCACCTCGGCGATCGGATATCCCATGCTATCCAGCTGCCTTGCGGCATCCGTGACCCGGGTCCGGTACAGGTCAATACGGCGTGAGGTTGCCCCTGCCTTGCTGCGTGTGGTCACCGTCACCCTGGCGGCGAAGCCGTCCCCGTCCCTAACCCGAATCACCTCCATAGTCGGGGGAGCCGGCTCTGCCACTTTGGGCGCTGCGTAGACAATCAGGGCGTCGGCGGCGTTTGGACCTGAGGGCCAGGGTGCTTCCACGCCGCCGGCGCTGACCGGAAGTACAAGCCAGCAGTGGATGGCCTGGGAGCCCCGGGGCAGGGTCACATCGAGACTGGTGACCGTCAGCAAGCCTTCGTGAATGCGGGTAAAGACATTGCGGTCCGGTTTGGCGTTAAAAGCTGCCTTTAGAGCCACCAGTCGTTGGGTCAGGGTTCTGCCGGGTGGTGGAACAGCTTGCCCCGTACGATCGTAGAGTGTCTGCTCGTTGGAGGTGTAGACTACGTAACCTGCGGCGGCTGGCTGGGCATTCCAGGACAACCGTGCATGGCATTCGCCCCGGGCATCCGGCAGGCTGGCTAATGGCACCAGCGGTGTAACAGCTGTGGGCCGCGCCCTGGGATCAGACGCATAAGCCACCCGTGTAGCGGGTGACCACGGCCCCGAACGGGAAGGGGCGAGTTGCTCCGTCAGCCGGGCCTGCAGTGCCAGGCCAATGTGTGGCGTGGCAGCATAATCAAGCTGAAAACCGGGCACGGTGATACGGTAGCGGCGCCTGGTGCCCTGGGCGGCGGGGCCCGGAGCCACCTGCTCCTTACCCTGAGGATCGAGACAGATAATGCTGCCGGTGCTCACCGCGGGCACATCACCACTGAAGTTCACCACTACCGGTGCAAGCGTACCAGATAGGGCCGTCTGAACCTGGGCAGGGAAGCCCGCCGGTGGATCATCGTGACGGGTTGCGGCCGGGAACAGGCGACCGCGGAACTGCACGCTCCGGACCCGCCGTGCCCGCCAGTCCAGCACAAACTCGACGGTCAAAGTGCCAGGGCAAACTGTTGCCGGTGGGCCAGGATCCACCGGTACCAGCGTAAGGTCCGCGATCTGCACCGGGTCGGGTGGTGGCTGGTGTCCACGGTAATTGTTCACGACCCAGGGGCTCCAGATTCCAAAAATGGACTGAGTCGCCACACCGTACTGTGCACTTACAGAACCCGGATCGTTGGGAATGGGGAAGCCACTATCCGTTGCACTCTGCCTTACTGCCTCCGGGTCATTCTGGCTTCGCATATTGCCGATGGGCATGTGCCCTGAAGCGACCACTCTGCGTTCCATCAGCGCGTCAGCCGAACCGGTTTTCGCAAGATCAGACCGTGCCACTGCAAAACTTGCCGCACGACTGAGGTTGTCGATCGTGAGTCGCTCCCAGGACAGACGCACAGCGGCGTTCCAGGGCTGATCCACTGCCGCAGGCTGGTGTATGCCCAGCTCAGTCAGGCGCAGATCCGCGGGAGCCGGTGGTGGCAATGCCCGCTCGGGTCGCGGGATCAACGCGGCATATTCCAGCGGAGTGCTTTTGCCGTCCAGTCCCCGGGCCCAGAGCCCTGTCACCATGAAATCCCAGTCACTTCGATAACTTACGGGGGACAGATGAGTCGCACTAGCGGCCATATAATGGATGGGTTCATAGAGGTAGCCGGTACCAAAACCCAATACCACTGCCAGCAGGGGGTCTGTGGACGCTGCCAGTTGTAACAGTGTCAGCGGTGCCAGCTCGGCTTTACCCGTGTTACCGCTCATGGTCTGCCCGGAGGCGTTTTGGGGCGGATTAATGATATAACCCTGTTTGTAGCTGGCCTGCTCCCTCGGCGCCTTTGCCATGGCCTGGCGCAGGATCGGCAACAGGTCGACACCGGCCTCCTCGATCAGCTCTTCAGCGCCCGGCAGTTCCCAGTTGGGGGCCGGGCGACCACTGGGCAGAGTCGGGTACCAGCCGAACGGATTGATGCCCCGGCGGTACCGGTCAGCCGCTGCCGCTTCCGGGGTCTGCAGTGAAGATACCAGTCCTTGTGCCTTGCCGTGACTTTGGCCATCCAGGCCTGTCCAGGCGGAACCACTGACCGGTAGCCCGACCGTTTCCACCAGTTCCCACCCGTCCAGTTGGGCCATGGCCGCAGCAGGAACAGCCACAAGGTCATTGATGGTATAAAAGCCGGTCAGCAGAATCGCGGTGATGTAGGCTGCCTGGAAGGTAACCGATTGACTGCTGTTGGCGGGAAGGTGTACTGACATTATGCCGAGCATGTTTTCCAGGCCGACACCATCCGCCATCGGAAGGACCTGAACCTGCTGAGGCGTGCTGCCTGCCCCCAGATTCAGGGTGAACGAGACTACCGGCTGATCAAATACGATCACATGACCGACAGGAGGCAGGCCGATCATCTGATAGGGTATGGATTGCTCCTTCAGCATCTGTGCTGCCGGGCGCCGCCAGACCTTGAATGGCTCAGACGGCATGCCAACCCGGGGGTTCAGTTGCCAGCGCAGAAAGATGGCTGCCCGCTGGCCTTTGAGGTATACGGGGTCGACTGTGCCAGGGTTGCGCCCATTCTGGTGTGGACGTGACAATGCGGCGAAATCAATCAGCGCACCCTGGCCGCGAAACACGCCCGGATCAAAGATTCTGGCCACCATAGCGTTCTTGCTCCTCCGTTAGTCTTCTTCCCAGGGGGCTTTCGTGAGGGTCAGGGCGGCGATGGTGTAGCTCTGGTCAGTGGCACTCGCACCGTCGAGATACGGCGCTGTGAACGCCTTCCGGGTCAGCACCACTTGCAGCAGTTCTCCCCGTGAGTCCGGTGACAGGGCAACCAGCGCCCGCTGCCCTCCCGGTGCGTAAACCACCTGACTAACCAGATTGCCGCCGGACTTCTCCCCAAGCTCAAGCCACGGCTGCAAAGTCATCACCAGCCGTTTCACCGGGACATCGTCATCGGTGGTAATTTCCTCCGGTAGCGGACGTTCTCGGTACAGGGGCTCCGGCGCATCAATCAGTACACCAACCGGCTGCGGCTCTGATGCCGGGCCGGCCTGGGACCAGAGCACCTGCACCCTCGGATGGCGAGGTAGTGCCATCGGCTCAAAGCCTGCGTCCATCAGTGCGTTATCAAACTCTGCTCCTTCCGGGGCCCGGCTGCTGAACAGAGCCGCCACCGACTCTATTGCGCCTGCTGGCACCGCCCGGTGTTCGGGCCTTGTGCCGATGAACGCGAGCACGAAGTCTCCCAGGCTGGCAAACCCGCCAGTAGAGAATGATCGCCGGAGTACGCGTATTCCGGTGGCAGTGTCAGCAGCACTGGCGGGCCCGGTCTCCCCGTCGACGATAGGTACTGCGTCAACGTCGAGCAGGTAGTCGGTGTAAGGTTCCAGAGGTATAGGCAGGATCGCTGCGGAATGGCGAACCCGCTCTTCATCAACCGCAATGCATGGGCCCTGTTCCGCGAGTACATCGGTCAGTGCTGCTTCAAATGGTGACAACAGGTGGGCCCTGATGTTGATCAGGGTGTCAGCATTCAGAGGGTAGGGGTGGGCTATGCCCTCTTCTTCGACCTGACGGAAGGACGCGGCCTTGAGCGTCGCCCGCAGTTCAAGCCCATAGGCGCGATAGAGCTGATCGATGGCATTGGTGCCGAACACGATCTTTAAGGGCTCGTGCCCGAACACATGCTGTTCAGCTTCGGCGGGAGTAGTACACAACAGCCAGGGATCAAGCCGGGCCGGCGCCTGATCGTCGGTCCGAAACCAGTAGGTATCAGTCTGTGTTTCGTCCGGTTGTACATTGCCTTCGTCATCCCGCACAGAGACATCAGTGGTTGTGGTGATCTTGTACAGCTTGCCCGGGTAGAGCAGCGCAACATTGGCGCTCTCAGGCCCAAGGAAGCTTTCAACCACCTCCCGGTTGCGGTGGACGCTGGTACTGTCATGGCTTTCCCTGTGTACCTCGGCCATGCTCGTCAATTGGATGGCGCCCACAAAGTAAGGTCGGCCAAGGCTCGCCATTTTCCGGGCGACATCGACACTGCTGTAATAAACGCCGATGTCGACCTTGACGGTACCCTCCGGGGTATCAAGCGAGATATAAAGTGGCACGTAGCCAGTCAGGTTAGCCTGAGCGTACATCACCGTATGGAAGATGCCGTCAATCCAGGGACCGGACATATCGGTCCAGGGCGCGGGCAAACCGGTGATGCTGAGCAAATCAGCCGCAGTTACTACCCGTTCCCCAAGCAGCTGGTCGTCTTCATCGAGGTAGTTAATCCTGAGTCCTTCGGGGTCATTTGCTGAATCTTGACCGATAAAGTGTTCCCTGGCCCAGATCAGCAGGGCGCCGCTATGGACCCCCTGCATTTCCTGCGCACTGGCGTCGATACGGATGACCTCCGACAGCGGGCCGCGCTGATAACCCAGCTCCTTGAGTTCCTTGACGATCTGCCCCCCATCAGCACGGTTGCCGAATACAACGGGCAGGCCGATATCCCACACCGGGGACGCCAGAATACGGCCGTCACATAGCGGACCATCGACTAGAGCCCTGTGGGTCTCCTGACCGCGGGCAGTCGCGATGTTATGTCCAGTGCCGGTCTGATCGGCCGTGACCTTGACCGCCCCCAGTCCGGTAACGCTGCCAAGCAGCTCACTGCGCAGAATCGCGGAGCCGGTATTGACGCGGCGGATTGCCTCCTCCAGATCCACAGCCGGTGCATCGAGCCGCTCTGCCAGATTCAGCCCCCGGCTACCGGCAGTTGCGGCAAAAAGCCGGTTACTTTCGAGTTCCAGACGCCCGGAGAAATCCCGCCTCAACGGAGGTGTGGCAACTGCCACCTGGAGGTCAGGCCGCAAACTCCCGGGCTGATCCCGAAGGTTAACGGCGGGCCCAACCGAATCCCTGGACGGTTGCGCCGGTTTGCGGTCGGGCAGGCAGTTCACCTTGCCGCCAACCACAATGGCAGGCACCATCCCCCGGCGGCGGTCCAGGTCACGATTGCCGGTACGCCAGGTTTCGTAGACACGAAGCGAGGCCCCTGCGCTTTCAGACCGCAAGGTGCTCTCGGGATCCGGCCACGGTGTGCCTACCAGTGTCCAGCCGGTTTCCGAGGAACCAAGAGGCTGCTCACCGAAAGTCCAGAGTACCGGCGCGGCAGGTGCTGCATCGTGACAGATTGTGCCCCAACGCTCCTGGACCGATTCGTTCAGATGTTCAGTTCGCTCCAGAGCTTTTGGCGTCGGGTTAGGGATCCACGTCAGCATCGCCAGCTGGGCGGACAGATTGCTGTCAGTTGGGCTGCTTTGTGTCCACCATACCGACGGTGTATTCCCCTCCATCAGGGCCGGTGTACCATCGGCGGTCTCGAGCCGGACTTTCTTAAGGTCATAACGGTAGGCAAAGTCACCCCGCTTCACGAACCCGTCAGAGGGCGCGCCGGGGTCACCCTCAACCGATTCATCAAACACCTTCAAGCTGTCATCCCGGGGCGTTGCAGACATGACCAGCACCGGGATTGAGTCAATGGGTACCTCTGGAAGAGTCGACAGGTCCGCCGGCTGAGAGGCCGAGCGGACGGCGTCCCCGAGCTTTGTATCAATACCCCGGTCAACGCCGGAACCCTGAACCAGGGCAGGGGAGCGACTCACCAGAGAGGCGGCGGTGACCAGTTTCGGCGCAGGAGGCA
>JAJUHY010000144.1 GCA_029265735.1 Marinobacter segnicrescens
AGCTTCCGCTGCAAACTGTCGGCGATTATCGATGAAGCAGACTGTTTCGTGTTTGTGAACCGCATGGGGCTCAAGGTCATCGAGAAAACCCGCATTGACCTTGCCCACGAAATGCATCGCGGCCGTCTGACGGTTCTTGAGCAGGGCGCGCTGATCGACCGGGCCCTGGATGCCGTGGTGGGCAGTTTGCGCAAACCGGCCTCAACCGGTAGCTGAAAAATTAAAAAGCGCCCTTCCGGACGCTTTTTTTATCCGCACAGACAGCTGAAGGTCACGCTTCCGGCTGCTTGACCGCAGATTTGACCATCTCGGCCAGCTCGCCACTTTCGGCCAGCTCAAGCACGATATCGCAACCACCCACAAGCTCGCCATTGATATAAAGCTGGGGATAGGTCGGCCAGTTGGAATAGGTTTTCAATGCTTCCCGCAGTTCCTGGTTATCCAGGATATTCACAAACGCAAAACGCTCGCCACAGGACATAACGGCCTGAACCGTGCGGGCCGAAAAGCCACACTGCGGAGCCTGGGGCGTGCCCTTCATATAAAGAATAACCGGGTTCTCTTCCAACTGACTTTTGATCTGTTCGTTGATATCCACAATTTCACCTCGCGCGCGTGGGTTGGATCTATGGCTCATTGTACACGCCGGACCCAAGTCCGACCAACACGCTCAGGTATAGGAATCGGGCAATTGCCACCTCAGGAGTACTCCCTTGGTCAATTGTCATCGTTGAATTAACCCGATAGACTTGTTTCTTTTCATCTCCTTGGGATTATCTGTCCCGCCGGGATCGCGGGGAACCCCTCGGAAAGTCCTGACAGCGTTCATGACTTTCCCGGGGGTTCCTTAATTACAGAGCCAGGCAGCCGGTGCGAAGTCCGCATTCCGGCGGTTTTTTTATTGGTTGCCGGCCAGAATAAAACGACGAGCATCACCATGGCTGCAAGACACTTTCTCACTCTCAACGACTTGAGTACCGATGAGCTGAACAGGCTGCTTGATCACGCCAGTTTCCTGCGCCGTGAATGGCAGGCCGGCAAATCCCGAAACAGCCTCGCGAACCGGGTTCTGGCCATGATTTTTGAGAAGTCGTCCACCCGCACCCGGGTTTCCTTTGAAGCCGGAATGGCCCAGCTCGGGGGCAGCGCCATGTTTTTGTCGCCCCGCGATACGCAGCTCGGTCGCGGCGAACCTATTGAGGACTCCGCGCGGGTGATCTCCAGCATGGTGGACGCGGTGATGATCCGCACTTTTGCTCATGACACCGTCTCCCGTTTCGCCAGCGTCTCCCGTGTACCGGTGATCAACGCCCTGACCGACGACTTCCACCCCTGTCAGTTACTGGCAGATATGCAGACCTTCCGGGAACACCGGGGCGATATCCGGGGCGCAACGGTTACCTGGGTAGGTGACGGCAACAATATGTGCAATTCCTATATCAACGCGGCGCGTCTGTTTGGCTTCCAGCTGAACATCGCCTGTCCCGATGGCTATGCGCCAGATACGGCGCTGGTAGCCGCCCATCAGGATGTGGTCACCATTTTCAGCGACCCCCGCGAAGCAGCCCGGGGCAGTAGCCTGATCGTGACCGACGTCTGGGCCTCCATGGGACAGGAAGCAGAGGCAGAGGCCCGCCGTCAGGTATTTACTCCCTACCAGGTTAACCCCGAGCTGATGGCCCTGGCGGCACCGGACGCCCTCTTCATGCACTGTCTGCCGGCCCACCGGGGTGAGGAAATTTCCGATGATATGCTCGAGCACCCGGGATCAGTGGTCTGGGATGAGGCGGAAAACCGTCTCCATGCCCAGAAAGCGCTGCTGGAGTTTCTGATTCTGGGCCGGCTGGAGCCCTGACCGCCCGCTCGCGGAGTAACGACTTATGGCACCACCCAAGCTGAACACTGAGACCTGGCTGCTGGACGTCAGAAAGCTCGGTTGCGGGTACGGCAATGGCAACGTGGTGTCCGACGTCAGCTTCGCTCTGAGCCACGGGGATATCGGCTGCCTGCTCGGCCCCAGCGGCTGCGGCAAGAGTACGATTTTGCGCGCCCTTGCCGGCTTTCTGCCCATCAGCGACGGGGAAATCCACCTCGACGGACAGCTCATCAGCCTGCCGGGCCGAACCACGCCACCCGAGAAACGGCGTATCGGAATGGTATTTCAGGACTACGCCCTGTTCCCCCACCTGACCATCGCGGAAAATATTGGCTTCGGCCTGAAAGATCTGGGGCGCAACGAAAAACGCGCCAGGGTGATGAGTCTGCTGGACCTGGTACATCTGCAGGACCTGGCCGATCAATACCCCCATGAGCTTTCCGGCGGGCAACAGCAGCGAGTGGCTCTGGCCCGGGCGCTGGCGCCGCAACCTACCCTGATCCTGCTGGATGAGCCCTTTTCCAACCTTGATGCTGACCTGCGCCGGCGCCTGAGCCTTGATGTCAGGGATATCCTGAAAGATCTGGGCATCAGCGCACTGCTGGTCACTCACGATCAGCAGGAAGCCTTCGCCATGTGTGATCAGGTTGCCGTACTGAGAGGCGGTCAGGTACAGCAGTGGGATGTACCCTACAACCTGTATCACGAACCCGTCAACCGGTTCGTCGCCGGGTTTGTGGGCCAGGGTGCGTTTATCCCCGGCCGTGCCGGCGCGCCGGATACCATCGAGTCGGAACTCGGCCTTCTGGTAGGGAACCGGGCCTATCGCTGGCCTCCGGGAACGTTACTGGATGTGCTGATCCGTCCCGACGACATTGTTTACGACGAAACCTCAGAACTCAGGCCCAGGGTAATTGAAAAGACCTTCGCCGGTACTTCCACCCTGTACCGGTTCCGCATGTCTGAAGAGACCGAATTTGAGGCACTGTTCCGCAGTCATCTCGATTTCCGGCTGGGCGAACAGGTGCCGGTCCGGGTAGAGGCAGATCACCTGATCGCCTTTGAGCGCTGAGAATCACTGCCGCCGGGGCCAGACCAGACTGAAGCGGGCGCCGCCCAGTTCCTCACTGCGACCAACAAAGGACTGGCCGCCATGCCAGAACAGAATACGCCGGACGATGGACAGGCCCAGCCCATAGCCACCGGAATTGCGGGTGCGGCTGTCGTCGAGCCTGGAGAAGGCACTGAACACCTTCTCCCACTCCTGTTCGGGGATACCCGGACCATCATCTTCCACATCAATCCGGCAGTTTTCCTCATCCAGCGTGCAGCTTACCCGCACCTGTCCGACGGCATAGCGACAGGCATTCCCCACCAGGTTCTGGATGGCCCGGTGCATGTACCGGGGCTCGATATCACTGTCGGCACAACGTTCGGAATGCTCGGAAATGACAGATTCAATAGTCACGCTGGGGTGCAGAACGCTCTGCTCACTAACCACCTGACGCACGATATCGGGCACGTTAGCGGGCCGTAAACTGAATACCGGACCACCCTGCTCCAGTCGGGCGTAAGTCAGGATTTCATCGATCAGCTCGTCGAGCTCCTGAATATCATTGTCGATGCCATCCAGCTGCCGCTGAAGTGACTGCTCATCCCTGGCGGTTTCAATCATCTGGACGCCAAACCGAATTCGGGCCACCGGAGTGCGAAGCTCGTGTGAGACAGCATGGATCATTTCCCGCTGGACTGCCACCAGACGCTGGATCTGATCTGCCATGCCATTAAACGATCGTGCCAGCCGCGACACCAGACTGCCCTGTCCCGGCTCCACCCGGGCCTCAAGATCGCCCCGGGAAATTCGCACCGCAACCGACTCTACCGATCGCAGGCTGTGCTCAACATCCCGCATCAGTAAACGCACCGCCACCAGCAGAATCACACCTGCCAGGACCAGTGCCAGCAAAAGCACTGGCCAGGCCAGGGTCCGGAAACCTGCCGACATGTCCATACGCACCAGAGTGCCATCGTCGAGTCTTAGCAGAACATGACCCTGACCGGCATTGCCGTACCCCACCAGACTCCGCTCCCAGGCCAGCTCCAGCACTTCGGGCTCAGGCAGCTGATGTTCGTGGGTCAGGGGCAGCAGTTCAACACCCAGTGGTTGCATAAACGCATCAAAAGCCGCGTCCCGTTCCTTACTCGGCTCCTCATTAAGGTGCCACAACAGCACATGCGCCGTTGCTTCTGCAATGTCCTGATAGAGGTTCCGGGAACGAAGGGTCACCACTGATCCATCGGCGCGCGCCTTGTAGAGACGTAAACCGACCGGGCCCGTTTTCACCAGTGTCTGGCCATAACTCAGACGTTCCCGTGCGACACTCCCGAGCTCCAGCTCATCGGCGGTGCCCACCTGGAGATCGAGATACTCCGCCAACCAGCGGTAATGGTGCTGTGGCGATGGAGATTCTGCCAGCCAGGTCATCAGCGGGTGTGCGATCTGAGTCTGCCAGGCCTGATACCGTACCGCGGTGAGACCCCATGCCATCAGGGAACAGACCAGTGCGATCAGCACAACAAGCCCGACCAGACGAGTGAACAGTTTAAAAGAAAAGGTCCTGGGCATGGGTCAGCCTGGCTGGGGCGGTAATGCGTCTGGCACCGCCCATTACTGGATCAGGCTTCCTTGACGAAGAGGTAGCCTTTACTGCGTACTGTTTTAATCCGCCGCGGATGCACGGGATCGTCACCGATTTTAGGCCGTATACGTGACACCCTGACGTCAATGGAACGATCCTGCCCGTCGTATTCAATACCCCGCAGGGCCGTGAAAATCTCTTCACGGCTGAGCACCCGTCCCGCGTTGCGGGCAAGCAACCACAGCAAATCAAATTCGGCACTGGTCAGGTCGATACTTTCGTTATCAAGCCACGCTTCCCGCATGGAGCGATCAACCACCAGATCGTTGAACTGAAGCCGTACCGGCTCCTGGTCATCCGCTCCGTTCTCTCCCTCGGCGGAACTGGCGGCCCGGCGCAACAGGGCGCGGATTCGCGCCAGCAATACCCGGGGCTTTACCGGTTTACCGACATAGTCATCAGCGCCCATTTCCAGCCCCAGCACCTGATCCAGGTCATCGCTGCGGGCGGTCAGCATGATAATCGGGCCGTCATAGAACGGCCGCACCCGGCGACAGATAGACAGGCCGTCCTCACCCGGAAGCATCAGATCCAGAACCACAAGGTCCGGGCGTTCCGCGCGAATTCGCTCAACTGCATTGCCACCATGACTTTCATGGCTCACGGTCAGACCATTACTCTCCAGGTATTCTCTGGTAAGGTCTGCCAGACGCTCGTCATCCTCAACGATCAGGACTCGCCAGCCTTCGTTAGTGTGTTCCACGCCATCCATCTCTGCTTTAGTTGTTATCTTCAGGGCCCCGGGTACGGACAACCCCTATGTATGTTTCTGCTTATCTGCCAGAAGCCCTCTCTGGCCCGGTGAAGCGCCATCAATGAAGTCAGTCGCTTAGCCGAATCGTGTAACAACGATTATACATACTGAGACACGAAATACATGACGCCACTCAATGTTACTTCCGGTCACAGAAAGATAGC
>JAJUHY010000142.1 GCA_029265735.1 Marinobacter segnicrescens
AGGGAATAACCGTGGCCACCTGGGTTTGCTGGAGCATGATCTCCGATACCCAGACCCGATAGGCGGTGCGGTTGTGGTGCCACGGCAGATCATGCCTGCCGTGTTTGTCGTACCAGTCAAGAAGGCATTCGGCGAACCGGTCGGTCATCGGTTGAAAAGGCCCCGAATCGCGTCTTTGACCTTGTTGTCGCCTTCGCTTTCACCCTCAGCGTCAGCGTCGCCGCCACGGTTGAGGCGCTCATTCAGCTTTTCACGGACACGATCTTCCACTTTCTCCCGGGCACGGTCTGCTTCTTCCCGGACCTTTTCCCGGGCTGCGTTGGCTGCGATGTCCTTGAGGGTATCGCGGAAGCGGGAGCCGTCGAAGGAGCACAGGCCAGCCGGATCTTCAGAGAAGTCACCACGGCATTCCACCGGGATAATCACGTTCTGAACATAGTCGCTGACCCGGCAGGCTTCATCCCGGTGAATTTCGCCCACAATGCGCATTCCGGCTTCGTAATCAATCATGGATGTGGCCATGTTCAGGGTGCCATTGCCTTCCAGGCGCATACCGGCCAGGGCCGCCACCAGGTTGGTGTTATTGAAAGTGTTACCTTCGATCTGCAGGGTTCCCTGCATATCATTGAACGGAGTTGTCTCGCCCCAGTCAGCCTCAGCCAGCTGCTCCTGATTCACCAGCGCGATGCCCTGACAGGCCAGCCGGGTCAGGTTCATGCGGGTGAACTCGCCTTCGGCAAGGTTGAAGTTGACGGTGCCGTCGGAGTTCTTTCGCAGCTTGGACATGCGGTTACCATTTGTGCTGACGTTATTATTAATGTTTGCGGCGCCTGCCAGCATGTCGATTTCAGCCAGGTCCTGCAGCAGGGGCTGGCTCTCGACGCCGGACACCTGCGCATTCAGCTGCCAGTTGGGTTCGTCAGGGCGGGCGTCGATGGTGATGTCGGACTGAAAGCCGCCGCCATACAGACGACCGCTGAAATCCGTCAGCCCCACCCGGCCACCGGCGGCATCAATTGATGTATTGATTTCGGTAATGGTGAGATTGCTGACAATCAGCTCACCCAGACCAAGGTCAATGTCCAGCTCAAGGCCACGAAGGGTCTCCAGCGGCAGCAGATCACCCTCGACGGCAGCGGTTGTTGTCGTGCCCGGGCTCTGAGTCGGTGATTGGGTTGTGGCTGGTGTTTCGCCTTCTTCAGCCGGCGGTGGCAGGTACCGGTCCGCATTCAGGGCATCGCCTTCCAGTTGGAAGGAGAGGGCGCCGGAGGCGATGTTATAACGGGCACCGCCCTTGAAGGTGGTATCGTCCAGCACGATGGTCAGGTCAGACAGTTCCGCCACACCTGCCGGGCCGGTCAGGCGAGTGCTGAGGGATATTTTATTCAGCACATCCGGGTCTGCGGTCTCGGGTTCTTCCATGCCCATCGTCTGCATCAGTTCACGCAGTGAGAACTCGGCCAGAGACAGATCACCGTTCACCCGGGCCTGTGGGCCGAAGCCTTCAATGTCCAGGTTGGTGGTCAGTTCCAGGTTGGCGAGGGTGGCGCGGAAGTTATCCAGACGTGCAGTCTCATTGCTCGTATTGGCGTCCACTGCGCCGGTAATGCGGGCTTGCAGGGTGCGGCCGTCAAAGGCCTCGCCAGAGAGGCCGAACTTCGCGTCCAGTCCTTTCACGGAGAACTCTGTCAGTTCCTGGTTGGCGGCCAGGCGGGCAGTAATGTCCCCTTCAACCGTCATTTCCGGATCGCCGGTATTCACCAGAAAGCCGACTTCCAGAGGAAATTCCGAACCCAGCATGATCTGACTGGCCAGCAGGCTGAAATCCTGAAGTACGATAGACTGGCCAGTGGCCAGATCTTCATATTGAACACTGGCGTCAGTAATGCGGACTTCTTCCACCGCGAATGCCAGTACATCGACGGAGTCGTCACCATTGGCAGCCGCCTGTTCTTCGGCTGCTTCCTGAGCGACCTGGTCAGCGCTCGGGGTTTCACCTTCCGGCATTATGCGGGTCCAGTTGCCAGTGCCGTCTTCGGCCACGGTCAGGAGGGCGTCCAGACCATCCAGCACAAAAGTATGGACCTGAGGCGACATGGAAATCAGCGACCAGAAGTCCACCTGAGCGATCAGCTTGCGCAGCGCAATAAAGCGTTCGCCCTCCAGCGTTGCCTCTACCTCATTCAGCTCAAGGCCCAGGGGAAACAGCGACCAGCCAATATCACCTGAAAGGTCGATATCCAGATTGGTCTTCTGCTCTACCACCCGCTCGATCTGCGGCTTATAGGCGTTCGGATCAATCACAAACACCGCAATGGCAATGGCCGCAACGGCCAGTACAACCAGGCCAATGATGGCAATGAGGATGTTGCGAACAACTTTCATGACAGGGTAAGTCCTTCTGGTATCGTCCGGTGAATTCCCCGAAACCCGTTGCGGGTCTCTGAGTCAAGCGTAACGCACAGACTACAAATTAAAAGCGCCACCAGTATGACAAAATGGCAGGGTTTCGCCACAATAGAGCGTTTTCTGCTCCGTATAATAAACTTCGACCGATAAAGTACTGGAGGGCACAGGTGTGGCTTTTACCATAAGCATCGAAGTAAACCGCGAGATCGAACTGGCTGCCCCGTTTGATGACGTGTTTGCACTGGTGTCTGATATCCCCCGAACGGTCAGTTATTTTCCAAAGGTCGAGAGACTGGTGGATATCGGCGAAAACGCCTGGCGGTGGGAGATGGAAAAGATCGGTGTCGACAAATACTCCATCCAGACCATATACGCCTGCCGCTACCATGCGGACCGGGAGGCCGGCCGGGTTACCTGGACGCCGGTAGAAGGAGAGGGCAATGGTAACGTCGCCGGAAGCTGGACACTGACCGACCACGGCCAGACCACCCGTGCGCGCTACCAGGCCTCTGCGGAACTGACCCTGCCCATGCAGAGCCTGCTCAAGATGGCCCTCAGCCCGGTGGTAAAGCACGAATTCAACAATCTGCTGGATACGTACCTGAATAACCTGAAAAACGCATTCTGAGCACTGTCCCGCAATACCCATCACCATGATCGTCTACCCGCTACAGTGCGGGACTCGGCGACGCTGAGCAGGTATAATCCCCCTCATTGATTCACGCTTGCCTGTTAATTTTGGAGTCAGCATGGCCGCTCGTAAGGCGCGGGTAGAACGCAATACCCTTGAAACCCAGATCACGGTTGAAATCGATCTGGACGGCACTGGTAAGTCCAGCTTTGAGACCGGAGTGCCGTTTCTCGAACACATGATGGAGCAGATCGCCCGTCACGGGCTGGTCGACCTGACCATCAAGTGCACCGGGGACACTCATATTGACGACCACCACTCCGTGGAAGATATCGGCATCACCCTCGGCCAGGCTTTCAAAGAAGCTGTCGGCGACAAGAAAGGCATTCGTCGCTACGGGCATTCCTATGTGCCGATGGATGAAGCCCTGTCGCGGGTAGCCATCGACATCTCCGGACGTCCGGGGCTGGTGATGGATGTTCCCTACACCCGGGCTCTCGTTGGCGGGTTTGATGTTGACCTGTTTGAGGAATTCTTCAACGGCTTCGTCAACCATTCCATGGTGACCCTGCACATCGACAACCTGAAGGGCAAGAACACCCACCACCAGATCGAAACCGTCTTCAAGGCCTTCGGTCGCGCCCTGCGCATGGCCATTGAAATGGATGATCGCATGGCGGGTATCACGCCTTCGAGTAAGGGATTGCTTTAAGCAATCCCGCCGGACCCCTGGACTGCTCCATAGATGAATACCGTCGCCATCATCGACTACGGCATGGGAAACCTTCACTCTGCCCGCAAGGCCGTGGAGCATGTCGCACCCCAAGCGCAGCTACTGGTAACTGGCGATGCCCGCCAGATCCGCGAAGCTGACCGGGTCATCCTCCCCGGCGTCGGCGCCATCCGCGACTGCATGGCTGAAATGCAGCGGCAGGGCGTCGATCAGCTGGTAAAAGAGGTTTCCGTCGACCGGCCGTTTCTGGGCATCTGCGTCGGCATGCAGGCCCTCATGTCCCACAGCGAAGAAAACGGCGGCGTCGACGGCATCCACCTGTTCCAACCCCAGGTACGCTTCTTCGGCAGAGACCTGACCGAAAACGGCCAGCGCCTGAAAGTCCCCCACATGGGCTGGAATCAGGTATGGCAAACCGTCGACCACCCCCTGTGGCACAACATCGAAGACGGCGACCGTTTTTATTTCGTACACAGCTATTACGTAGAAGCCGCCGGCAACGACGCCATCGCTGGCCGCACACGATATGGCGTCGACCTCGCAGCAGCGGTTGCAAGAGAGAACATTTTCGCGGTCCAGTTCCACCCGGAAAAAAGCGCAAGGGCAGGGCTACAGTTACTGAGGAACTTCACCACCTGGTCAGGAAACAGATAAAGCGTCAGATACATGCGGGTTAAAGACATTAAGAGTCTAAAGAGATCCCGGACAGCGCCCAAACCCGACCAGCAACACCAAAACTCGTGATCCGGCAGGCAACACCAGACCGGCAGGAAGAATCAAAAGTAGTGATCTGGCAGACAGGGTGGCCTTTCGGGACCTTCAAAAACAGGGACGTTTTTGAAGAGCCTACAGGGACGTATCCACGGCGTGTCCCGAAAGGCCACCCTGTCTGCCGGAGCACGGGCAAGCAACTCTGTTCCGGAACACAAGCAAGATACTCTGCCATCTGAGCGAATAGACGGGGTATTCCCCGTTACGGCAATAGCCAACTCAAGGAATCTAAAACCGATGCTAATCATCCCCGCAATCGACCTAAAAGACGGCAAGTGCGTACGCCTGCGCCAGGGCCGGATGGACGAATCCACCGAGTACGGTGACGACCCCGTCGCCATGGCCGCCCGCTGGGTAGACGCCGGCGCCCGTCGCCTCCACCTAGTCGACCTCAACGGCGCCTTCGCCGGCGAACCGGTTAACGGCGAAATCGTCCACGCCATCGCCAACCGCTACCCGAATCTGCCCATTCAGATCGGCGGCGGCATCCGCTCCGCAGAAACCATCGAAGCCTACCTCAAGGCCGGCGTGCAGTGGGTCATCATCGGCACCAAAGCCGTCAAGGAACCCGAATTCGTCACCGAAATGTGCAAACAGTTCCCCGGTCATATCATCGTCGGCCTTGACGCCAAAGACGGCCGTGTCGCCACCGACGGCTGGGCAGAAGTCTCAGAAGTCATGGCCACCGACCTCGCCAAACGTTTCGCCAACGACGGTGTCGAAGCCATCGTATACACCGACATCAGCCGCGACGGCATGATGCAGGGAGTCAACGTCGAAGCGACCGCAGCACTGGCCCAGGAAGGAGGCATCCCTGTCATCGCCTCCGGTGGCGTTACCAATATGGATGACCTGAAGCAGCTGGCGAAAGTGGCCGACAAGGGCATCATCGGCGCCATCACCGGTCGGGCCATTTACGAGGGCACCCTCGACGTAACCGAAGCCCAGGCCTACTGCGACAGCCTGAAAACCGCCTGAGGAAACAGCAATGACACTGGCAAAACGAATCATACCCTGCCTGGACGTGGACAAGGGCCGCGTAGTCAAGGGCGTTAACTTCGTGGACATTCGCGACGC
>JAJUHY010000169.1 GCA_029265735.1 Marinobacter segnicrescens
GAACACGGAGAGTCTGGATATCAGTCTCATCGCCCATCCGAAGGATCTCAGCGTTTTTGTGGGGCGCTCCCCTCTGCACCTGGGCGGTACCTTCGACGACGTCAAGATAGCGGTGCATCGTGAAGAGCTTGCCGTGCGGGTTGGGGCAAGTCTTGGGCTTGCTGCTCTTGCCGGCCCGCTCGCCGCGATCGTACCTCTGATTGATGTGGGCACGGGCACCGAGGTGGACTATTGCCAGGGCCTGATCAGCCGTACGCAAAAGGCCGTAGAAGAGGAGGGCGATCAATAATGCACGATCGATTGGGTACTTTCGCTGTAGGAGCGCTCCTTCTGTACGGTCTTTTAATGGGCTGCGCGGACTCTCCGGTCAAGGAGTCCGCGAGCATGGAGCAGCAGGACCCGCTGGAAGCCGTTCAGATCAAGGCCCGGCTTCTGGAAGCATCAGATCTGGCTGGTGCAGCTATCGATGTGGATGTGGAAGGTGACAAGGCAATCCTGGATGGTTTCGTCGAAACACCCGAGCAGCGGGACCGGGCGGAAGCTATTGCCCGGGAACACCAGAAAGTGAAGACGGTAGAGAACAATATTCAGATTAAATAGCAGACTCATGACACCGTAGCGCCGGCTCCATAAGGATCAGTAAGGCTGGTCGAACATTTCCGGCATTCTGAAGACGACAAACCCCCGCAAAATTGCGAGGGTTTGTGGCTTCCAGAGCCCCGGCAGAGCCGGGGGTCTGGTCCGAGGCACTGGCTGGTCAGCCGGTCAGGCCAGGCAGTCCTCCTGTGCCATGGCCTACATACCCGAAGCGGTCGATGTTGACGTCCATCATGTTAGCGATGGAGACCAACAGCTTGGTATGGGCATCCCCCTCAAAGTTCAGGTAACGACCGGTCTGGAGGGCGCCGCCGGCGTTGCCCGCCAGGATGAAGGGCATATTCCGGTGATCGTGAGCGTCACTGTGACCCAGCTCGGAGCACAGGAAGATCACCGAGTTGTGCAGCAGGCTGTTACCGTCAGTGTCGGTCCGGCTGGCGAGGTTCTCCACCAGATAGCGGAACTGACGCATGTGGTACTGCTTGTACTGCACGAACTTGTCGGCAATCTGACTGTTACTCTGGCCGAAGTGGGACGTGTCGTGGTGGCCCTGATCGATGCCTTCGACCCGCAGTGGACTGACCGGGTGTGACCACACCAGCGTGGCAACGCGGGTCATGTCGCAGGCGAAAGCCTGGGTGATCAGGTCCATCTGCAGGCGACCGATGGTTTCGTAGTGCTCGTCCAGATGGATCTTGGGCGGATAGCCGTGCCAGCCCTCTGGAACCGAGAAACCCTCCGAGTTGAAGCCGGAGGTATTACACATGCCTGCTTCCGCACCGTTGTTCAGGATGCGTTTTTCCACCTCACGAATACTCTCGGTGTGGAACTCCAGCTTGGCACGCTCGCTGGCCCCGACCTTGCTGTTAAGCGTGCGGATTTCGGCCAGCATCTGGTCGAGAATGCTGCGCTTGCGACGATCGGCGATCGGTATATTGCCGGGGTCCTGGCCGCCGAAAATGTTGTCGAACGCGTTGATGGGGTTGTCGTTTGGCGTAATCGGTACGTTACCGGTGGAGAAGCTGGGCACGTTGCCTTCACCGTTCTGGAAGGTGGCGTGTACGCCCAGGGTCACACCCCGGAAAGGGGTGCTCTGGCCAATACGCTGTGCCAGGAAATAGTCCAGCGACTCGGTATTGTTACCGGTAAGGACCTTTGCCACACCCCCTTCATGGGTATGTCCGCCCTCGTACATGTTCAGACCGCTGGCAAACAGACAGTGCTGGCGAATGGGCTCCAGCGGACTGGTCATGTCGTTCAGCTGGAAATCGAACTCACCGCCGGTGGGGTGGAAGCGCTCGGGAATACAGCCGTCCGGTATGAACACAAACACCGCGCGTTTAGGGGCCCCGGACTGCTGGGCCATGGCCGTCCGTGCCCAGGGCAGGGTCGCCAGTGGCGCCGCAAGAGCGGCACCACTGAGGGTTTTCAGAAACTGACGTCGATTGGATCTCATTGCAAAACTCCTTGTCTTACCGGCGCAGTGTGAACGTCTGCAACTGGGTCAGGCCGACCATCAGTTCCTGCAGGTCATAGCCGCTGCTAGTGAACAGTCGGTTCAGGTTGTCCAGGGTGTTTTTATCGCTGCTGGTCTCCACGTAGCCCCGGGCGAAACGATAGAACTGTTTGGCCATACAACTCTTGAGGCTGTCGGTCTGTACCAGTACCTGCTGCATCTCCCGGACACCGTCGTAGGCTGCGCTGGTGTCTTCCAACAGGCTTTCCAGGCCGTAGATCACGCCGTAGGTATCCACCGGCTTGTTGTTGTCGGTGGTACGGAAGCCGCCGGCACCGTCGAAGGCTTCAAAACCAAAGCCAACGCCGTTGATGTACAGGTGACAGGTCTGGCAGTCCTCACCGCCGGTCCGCGCCGCGAAGCGCTCACGGGTGGTCTGGGTCGGATCAGGCGCCGGGCCTGTGGTGTCCAGCTCTTCCGGAGGCGGTGGCAGGTCCTGACACATCAGGCGGCCACGTACGAAGTTACCCCGCGGAATGGGTGCAGACTCGTTGGCATGGCCGTGGGCTGCCATGACCGCGCCCATGGCAAGCAGGCCACCGCGAGTGCCGGTTGTGTCGGGTACTTTTTGCATCTGGTCGCCACTGACACCCCGCAGGCCGTAGTAGTCGGCCAGAGCCTGGTTGACGAACACATAGTCGGCGGTGAACAGCTCGTCGAAACGACCCGAGGACTCAAACACAACGTGGTTGAAGAACGTTCGCAGCTCCCGGTGCATGGCGTCACGTACGTTGACGTTAAAGCGCGGGTACAGGTTCGGATCCTTGCTGCCAATGGACGCGGGATCAGCCTCCAGCCACTGCTCGGCAAAGTGACCGAGGTGTACCCGGGCCTTGTCAGACTGCAGCAGACGGCGGGCCTGGGCTTCAAGTTGTTCAGGTGTTTTCAGCTGGTCGGCCCGGGCCGCTGCCAGCAGGGCATCGTCAGGAATGGTGCCCTGATAGATGAATGACAGCTGGCTGGCTACTTCCCATGGGGTCAGCTGGTACTCACCGCTGCCTACCTGCTCGCCCAGTTCGCTGATGTACAGGAAGTTTGGCGATACCAGCATGGCGGTTATCACAGCTTCCATACCTTCATCGAAGTCACCTTCATCGGTGAAGATGGCGGTGTAGGCCTGGCGCTCATCACTGGTCAGCGGACGGCGGAACGCCTTGAGTCCGAACTCCTCAACGAACTGCTCAGCACATCCGTTGGAGCCTGCGTCACAGGAGAGAAGTGCAGATTTACGCTGGGATACAGCACGTGCAGCGATTGTTTCGGCAGCCTTCAGGTATTCGTCCAGATGACGCGACGATACATAGTTCTTGGCTGCGTTGTTGGTGAAGCCAAGCACCCGTGCTTCCACCGGGAAGTTACTGGTGAGGTTGTCAGCATCGATTCCGATCAGATCACGAACTGCGTTGACGTAGTGATAGCGAGTCATCAGGTTTAGCTGACGGGGACCCGCAGTCTCATTCTCAAGAGATACATCGTCACCACCGTTGCCGCCTGAGCCTCCCTCGGCCCAGATGTTCTCAGCGATATACTCACTTACCGCCTGGGCGCAGTCATCTACGCAGCGGCCGGGATTGCCCAAAGGCATGGTGCGGTCGATATACGCTACCAGAGCGCTGAGCTCGGAGGGCTCGGTGAGAGATACTCCAATGGCGCCGCCAGTGCCGTCAGCACCGTGACAGGAGGCACACTGGGTGGCGTAGATTTCAGCACCGTCGGGAAGATCGGGGGTTCCATCGCCGTTGCCGGGATCAGAGCCGTTATCTCCGCCGTTGTTACCGCCATCGTCGCCATTGCCGCCGTCACCACCGTTGCCGGGGTTGCCGCCATTACCAGGATCTCCGCCGTTATCGCCGCCGCCGGGATTACCGTCGTCGCCGCCGGGCTGGCCGTCATCCGGATCTTCATCGTCGGGCATGCCGCCGTCAGGGGATACCGTAACGATTACGTTACTGGAGGAGGGTGAAGGAACGCTGGCATTAACCGCAATTACGCGGTAGCTGTAGTTGCCTTCGGCATCGACTTCATCAATCCACTGGGTCTGGTTGGCTTCCACGGCACCGCGGGTTTCCCAGTAGCCGGAGCCGGCCCGGCGCTTGATCACAAAGCCGGTTTCGTTATCACTCAGGTCCTGCCAGCTGACGGTGACAGAGTTGTTGCCTGGCGTATAGGTTGCGCTGACGATGGACGGTGCGGCTGGCGCCTGACCAGCTCTGACCGGCATCAGGTTGTCACTGTTACCCTGCTGGATAGCCGTAAAGGAAAGGCTGAAATAGACCGGAACCGTCTGGCCAATGGATGAGAGGCCGGCAAGATTGCGGAGCATCTCGATACCGCCGGTCAGCTCAAAGTCGCCACCCTCTACCATGACCGGGCGGGCGGTACGTACCAGTACCCGATTGTCGGCAGCACGAATGACCAGCACCTCGGCGGTGGTGTCCTGGCTGACGCCGTTCAGGCTCAGACGTCCGTCCAGGGTCATCATGGTGGATTCACCCGGTTGGAGCTGGGTGACCTGATCCATGTCTACCTGAGTGGTGAAGTAAAGAGTCGGCAGCAGTCCGCTGGCGAACAGGTAGTCGCGTATGCGTTGATCACGCACGCCAATACCTGTGTCGACGGTGTTCAGGTCGATCGCCAGAGTGGCCTGGCCGTTCGTGTCGACGAAGGCCTCCAGGTTCTCGAAGCGCTGAGCTTCGGCCACGTCGGTATTTTTGACAGTGATAAACGAGACCTGGGAGTCAGCTCCGTTCAGGGACCAGCCCATGACCGGCGTGCCCGGATCGGGATCAGCAGGCTCATTGCCACCGGGTGGCTGAGTGCCACCTCCGTCTACCGGAGAGCTACAGGGCTGCCCGTTCAGCAGAAACTCGGTGGGCAGAGATCCGGAGGGGTTTGACAGATTAAAACCGAA
>JAJUHY010000210.1 GCA_029265735.1 Marinobacter segnicrescens
ATAACTCCCTGTCGAGCCGGTAGAATTCGCGGTAAACCGATAAGGCCTTTAAATTCTGCCAAACCGGTGTATGTTATAGATCCCGGAACGGAAACACCCAACCCGAAAGTCAGGAGACAGTTATGAGCAAAGTAACCCTCGACGGCAACCCGCTGGAACTCAGCGGCACTTTTCCCCAGCCAGGCGACACCGCACCGGACTTTACCCTGACCACGGGTGATCTTCAGGACGTGGGGCTGGACAAGTTTGCCGGCAAGCGAAAGATTCTGAACATCATTCCGAGTATTGATACCGGCATTTGCGCCACTTCTACCCGCAAGTTTAATGAGAAGGCCGGCAGCCTGGATAACACTGAGGTTCTGGTCATCTCCGCGGACCTGCCCTTTGCTGCCGGTCGCTTCTGTGGCGCTGAAGGCCTGAAAAACGTCCAGACACTGTCCACGTTCCGCAACTACAGTTTCCAGGAAGACTATGGTGTCGGCATGCAGAACGGTCCGCTGGCCGGTCTGTGTGCCCGTGCGGTCATTGTTCTCGACGAGAACAACAAGGTGCTGCACAGCGAGCTGGTGGACGAGATCAAGAAAGAGCCAAATTACGACGCGGCGCTGGCGGTACTCTGAGCCTGCAACCCAGGTTGACCTTCAGGCAGCAAAGCTGCAACGGTCACATAAAAAGGGCTCCCGAATCGGGAGCCCTTTCGGCTACGGACAACACATTTCAGGAGATCAGGAGACCTTGATAACCAGTTTGCCGCGATTACGACCCTGCAACAGCCCCTGGAAAGCGGCCAGCGTATTCTCAAACCCTTCAACCACGTCCTCCTGGTACTTTACCTTTCCTTCCTTGAGCCACTGGCCCATTTCCCGACGGAAATCCGGCAGCAGCTCACTGTGATCTGACTGGATAAAGCCCCGGAACATCAACCGCTTGATCAGGATCTGCCCCATAAATGGTATGAGACGATCTGGCCCTTCCGGCAGTTTCGTCTGGTTGTAGTGAGCGATGCGGCCACAGACCGGGATCCGGGCAAAGTCGTTGACCAGCTTCATCACGGCGTCAAACACCTTGCCACCGACGTTTTCGAAATACACATCAATTCCATCCGGACAGGCGGCCTTGAGCTGCTCTTCAAAGTCCTCGTCTTTATAGTTCACGCAGGCGTCAAAACCATAGTGGTCCACCACGTGCTGGCACTTGTCCTCCGCACCGGCAATACCCACAACACGGCAACCTTTCATTTTGGCGAGTTGTCCGACAACCTGCCCGACAGCACCAGACGCCGCGGAGACCACTACAGTTTCTCCCGCCTTGGGCTGGCCGAACTCCAACAGCCCGACGTAAGCTGTGAAACCCGGCATACCGATTACACCAAGCCAGGCACTGGGAGGCGCCAGTTCCGGATCGATACGGTACAGGATGTCAGGACGGGCTACGGAATGGGTCTGCCAGCCAGTACGGCCGATCACCAGATCACCGGGGGACAACTCAGGACAGTTACTCTCCAACACCTCGCTGACGGCCTCACCGGTCATCACATCGCCCAGTGCTACCGGAGTGGCATAGGAAGCGGAATCGTTCATCCGTCCGCGCATATAGGGATCCAGAGACAGATAGAGGCTCTTCAGCAACACCTCACCCTCTCCCGCGGAGGGCATATCCTTTTCTTCGAGCTTGAGATGGGTTTCGTCCGGCATGCCCACCGGGCGCTCTACCAGCGTGAATTGTTGTTTCTTTGCCATACTGCACCTCTTTGTTTCATCGTAGGTTTTTTATAGTTGCACAAGATGCTCAGGTCCATGAGAATAGCTTACGAAATTTATTTTCGCGAAACGAAACCAGGAGACAACAATGATAAGTATCGCACTCGAAGATCTTCCAAACTACAAAGGCAAGGTAATCGGCGAAAGCCCCTGGAAAAATGTCAGCCAGGAAATGATCCAGGCCTTTGCGGATGCCACCGGTGACCATCAATGGATCCACGTGGACGTTGAGCGGGCGAAAAAAGAAGCGCCCTGGGGGGCTCCTGTAGCCCACGGCTTCCTGACGCTATCACTGATGCCGGAACTGAACCAGCAAATCATGAACGTCACCGGCCCTGCGGCAACCATCAACTACGGCATGAACAAGGTTCGCCTGCCTAACGCGGTAAAGTCCGGCTCGGATATCCGTTCAAAGGTTGAGCTGGTGAACGTGGAAGAAGTGGATGACAAGCGGGTACTAGCCACTTATAAAACCGTGATTGAGGTCAAGGGCGAAGACAAGCCTGCAGTTGTTTGCGAAAACCTGGCCATGTACGTCAAGGCATAAGGCCTGCCGTAGCAGCGCTTATCATCGAAACGAGCAAGGGGGCCATCTGGCCCCCTTGCTGTTTAAAGATATTCTGATGGATCAGAACTCTTTTTCAACGACCTTGCCGTCTTCAACCACGGCCATGGTCGGGTACACGACAAAGCCGCCACCCTCGTCAACTTCGATGACAGAATAGGTATTCTTCATCGGGTCCATCTGATCAAAGGCCGCATTCATATTGGCCCGGATCTCGGTCGGATCGGTAGTATCCGCCAGGTCCATGGCTTCTACCAGAACGTTCAGCGCCAGATAATGGTATGCCGCTTCAGAACCCGGTGTCTTGCCGTATTTCTCTTCATAGCGCTTGACGAAATCCCGCGCCGGTTCGCTCTGGTCGTAAACCAGGGGAACAACCCCTACGGTATCTTCCAGTACTTCCAGGCCACCGACCACGCTGGCGGCCTCATCAATCTTGGCCTGGTCCATCATGATGAAGGCACCTTCGTAGCCAAGCTGACGGGCCTGCTGGATCACCAGGCCGGTAGGCTCGGAGGCCCCGCCAACGAACATGACGTCCGGCTTACCAGCCAGTGCACGGCTGACGCCGGTAAAGAAGTCAGCGGACTTGTTGTAGTCCATGGGGTTATTGCCAACCATTTCGCCGCCGTTGGCGGTCCAGGCCTGCTCTACCATCTGGGACCAGATCTTGGCGTATTCGTGGTTTGCACCTGCCAGGGACAGTTTGGTACCCCAGTTTTCCAGCGCATACTCGGAGAACGCCTTGACGTAGCCATCAAAGGTGGGCGGAACCCGCAGCAACAGAGGGTTACCCTGTTGAGTGACCGATGGGACACTGGTGTAGGCCATTACCAGAAAATCGTCTTCCACGTTGAAGTTCATCAACGCGAAAATACCACCCGCGTGCGGGACAAAGATCGCAGGAACGTTAGACTCCTGCTTCAGGCGCTTGGCGTTGGTTGTCGCCTGGGCTGGCGAGTACTGGTCGTCCAGGGCGATCACGTTAACGGTGTACTTTTCACCATTAATGTCAAAGCCACCATTCGCATTGATTTCTTCAGCGGCCATGCGAAGGCCTGACAGGGAATTCTCACCATAGAGCGCTGCACCGCCGGACAGTGGTCCGGTAAAGCCGATGTTAACCTCACCGGCCATGACCGCAGTGCTCAGGCCCATTGTGGTTGCTACAGCAACAGCCAGTCCAAGTTTTTTCGCTGTTTTCATTGTTTTCTCCTGGTTTTAATTCGCCTTTTTCCAAGGCGCTTGTCAGGTATATTTACAAGCGAGCCGGGGCCTCATGCCCCGATGTATGCTTTGCGTACTTCCTCGTTGCCCAGCATCGTTTCACGGTCACCGTCCATAACGAGCTGGCCGTTTTCCATAACGTATGCATGTGTGGCAATTTTCAGTGCCGCAAAGGCATTCTGTTCAGCCAGCAGCACGGTTGTGCCCAGGCTGTTAATGTGTTGAATCGTCTCGAACATCTGTTTAACGACCAGCGGCGCCAGGCCCAGGGATGGCTCATCCAGCATCAGCAGACGCGGGCGGCTCATCATGGCACGACCAATGGCGACCATCTGCTGCTGACCACCGGACAGCGAACCTGCCGGCTGCCGGGCCTTCTCTTCAAGAATCGGGAACAGTTCAAGTACCTCGTTCAGGCGCTTGCGATTGCCGTCCTTGTCCTTACGGTGAACGTAGGCACCCAGCATGAGGTTGTCGTGGACGCTCATCCGCGGAAACAGCTGGCGACCCTCTGCACACTGAACCACTCCGGCAGAAACCACCGAATTGGGCTTCATGCCATTGAGCGTTTTATCCTCAAACTCAATGGTACCAGCAGACGGCTTGATCAGGCCGCTGATAGAGTTAAACAAAGTGGACTTGCCGGCACCGTTGGCGCCGAGCAGCACCACCAGACCACCGGTATCCACGGTCATGCTGATATTGCTCAGGGCCTTGAAGCTACCGTAGTGAACATCGACGTTTTTAAGCTGCAGCATCGTGATCACTCCCCAGGTACGCTTCAATAACTACCGGATTGTTCTTCACTTCATCCGGGGTGCCTTCGGCGATCTTCTCACCGTGATCCAGCACCATGATCTTGTGGGCCATGCCCATGATCATGTCCATCTTGTGCTCAATCAGGCAGACCGTCAGGCCGTGTGTC
>JAJUHY010000123.1 GCA_029265735.1 Marinobacter segnicrescens
CGAAGCCACAAAATTTACTGAAGTCGGTTATGTCGGCCGCGACGTCGATTCCATCATCCGTGACCTTGCTGATATGGCGATCAAGATGCTTCGCGAGAAGGAAATGAAGCGGCACGAGAACCGCGCCCTGGATGCCGCCGAAGAGCGCATTCTGGACGCCCTGCTGCCCCCGCCCCGCAGTTTCCAGGAAAGCAGCCAGCCACGGGAAGACAACTCCACCCGTCAACTGTTCCGCAAGAAGCTGCGGGAAGGCGAGCTGGACGACAAGGAAATCGAAATCGAGCTTCGCAACCCGGTCGCAGGCGTAGAAATCATGGCGCCTCCGGGTATGGAAGAAATGACCAGCCAGCTCCAGAGCATGTTCTCCAACCTGTCCCAGGACCGGAAGAAAACCCGCAAAATGAAGGTGGCGGATGCCCTGCGCCAGGCCAAGGAGGAAGAAGCAGCGCGGCTGGTGAATGAAGACGAAATCAAACACAAGGCCATCGAAGCGGTGGAGCAGAATGGCATCGTGTTTCTGGACGAAATTGACAAGGTCGCCAGGCGCTCCGAAACCAGCTCAGCCGATGTGTCCCGGGAAGGCGTTCAGCGTGACCTGCTGCCGCTGATCGAAGGCAGTACGGTCAGCACCAAATACGGCACGGTGCGCACCGACCACATCCTGTTTATTGCATCCGGCGCCTTTCATCTGTCCAAGCCCTCGGACCTGATTCCGGAGCTGCAGGGACGGCTGCCCATCCGGGTAGAGCTGCAGGCCCTGACGCCTGAGGATTTCCGCCGCATTCTGACTGAGCCGGATGCATCGCTGGTACAGCAGTACCAGGCACTGATGAGCACCGAGGGTGTGAACCTGTCATTCAGCGAAGACGCCATCCGCCGGATTGCGGAAGTGGCCTGGAAAGTCAACGAGAGCACCGAAAACATCGGCGCCCGCCGGCTCCACACCGTGATGGAACGTTTGCTGGAAGGCCTGTCCTATGACGCCGGTGACAAGGTGACCGACAACTTCGAGATAACGGCCGATTACGTGGATGAGAAACTGGGCGACCTGTCCGAGGACGAGGATCTCAGCCGCTATATCCTGTAATCACACTGATCCCCGCCCCGGGCGCTGCAGAGTGACCGGGGCGTGGCAGAAGGAGCCCACCATGAGCCAACGCCCGTCTGATATCCGCATCCGCAAGCAGAGCCGGCTGTTACAACTGGATTATGAAGATGGTACCTCGTTCGAGTTGCCCTTCGAGCTGCTCCGGGTCTGGTCACCCTCCGCGGAAGTTCGCGGCCACGGACCAGGCGAAGGCATCCTGCAAACCGGAAAGAAAGACGTGCTGGTCACCGGTGCTGAAATGGTGGGCAACTACGCCATCAAACTCAGCTTCAGCGACGGCCATGACTCGGGCCTGTTTACCTGGAGTTTCCTGTGGGAACTGGGGGAGCAAAAGGAGCAATACTGGCAGCGTTATCTGGAACGTCTGGAGCAGGAAGGCGGCAGCCGCTCAAGTGACCCCGCGAAACCCCAGAGCTGGTCGCCGTCCTGAGTTCTCTACATAGCGTTCGCCCTGAGACTGCGAAGAGCTCTCACCTCCAGTAAGAGCGCGGCGACCACCGTCGAAATAGAGGCGGCTTTGCACTTAAAAGCTATATAAGCTGTTAACAACAAGCACGAACAGGGTGCCAGAACATGCCCACCCCGCTACACTCATTAACAACCTGTTGGCGACGCTTGCAACCAGACACTCCTTGAGAACAAGCAAAAAAAACAAACCTGCAAAGAGGGCAATGGCCGCAGGCCTCACGAGATTATCTGCAAGCCAGGAATCCATGAGATATTGCTGACCGTTGGAAATACCTACCTGAATCTCTTCGAACCTCGACCTGGACAGCGCGAGGAATGACAGCCCAACCAGATTAATACTGGCCAGAACCAGCAACAGAAGGTTTAGTACGCGGAGGGGCCTCTCTGACTTATGCCCTTCAGTGCTACCCCTGCCAGCCATAGCGGCGCTTGCTTGCTGAGCCCTCATGCACACACCCTATCGCCGGAACTCGTCGTGTCCAAGCCCAGAAATTTTACCTCACCCCGAATCTTGGTGGATTCAATCTGGACCGCCCACATGGCCCCGTTGTATTTTTCCAGAACGGTGACACCATCTCCATCAGGAGTGATAAGGACCATCTTTACGTCGCCCAAGCTTGAGCCCAAAGACGCCCCGGCGACTTCAATATCAACAGTTGCGCCAGACAGCTTTTCAGCAGCCAGCCACTCTGCTGCTGCTCGCTTCGCAATACGTCCTAACCTCCGTGAGCGTTGAATTTAGCAAAGACAAAATTTAAAGTCCAAGAGAGAGGGCCCCCTTGTACAGCCGGGGGCCAACGGGTGCCAGCCATGGCCAAAGACCTTCATCTTCCCTGATGAAGTACGCTCACCCAGCGCATGTCGTTGTAGGGGTCCCACGAACCGGCCGCAGATAGCGAGAAAAGCCGGCACTCCGCAAGGCCAGATCCACACAGCTCTTGATCACATGGGGCGAGTCCAGCAGCAATACGTCTTTCAGCAGCTGCACTGCCCAGTCATGGCTGATACTCCGGATGACGGATTTGACCTTGGGCAGGTTGGCGGCATTCATGGAAAGGGCATCATAGCCCATGGCCATCAGCAGCAGTGCGCCGCCGGGATCGCCAGCCAATTCTCCGCAGATGCTCACAGGCTTGCCCACAGCGTGGGCGTCTTGAGCGATTCGAACCAGCGCCTGTAGCACCGCGGGATGGTAGGAATGATACAGCTGGGCCACTCGGGGGTTATTTCGGTCCACCGCCAGCAGATACTGGGTCAGGTCGTTCGAGCCTACGGACAGAAAATCAACACGCTCTGCCAGCTCCCGCACCTGATACACCGCCGCCGGCACCTCAATCATTACCCCGACCCTGGGCATGTGAATCTCATAACCTTCTTCCCGGACCTCATGGTACACCCGGTAAATCAGGTGCAGAGACTCCTCCACCTCTGACACATTGCTGATCATGGGCAGCATGATCTGAAGGTTATTCAGGCCCTCGCTGGCCTTGAGCATGGCCCGCACCTGCAACAGAAAAATCTCGGGATGATCCAGGCTGATGCGGATGCCCCGCCATCCCAGAAAGGGGTTCTCTTCATTGATCGGAAAGTAAGTCAGCGCCTTGTCACCGCCGATATCCAGGGTGCGCATGGTGACGGAGTTGGGGGCGAAGGCCTCCAGCTGTTCGCGGTAATACTCCCGCTGCTCCTGCTCTGATGGAAATCGCTCCTTGATCATAAAGGGGACTTCGGTGCGGTACAGACCGATGCCTTCCGCGCCATGACTCAGGGAACGCACCACATCGGTCATCAGACCGGTGTTCACCAGCAGCGTCACCCGATGGCCGTCGGTGGTAACGCAGGGCTTGTCGCGCAGAGTTTCCAGCCCACGGGAGAGCTCATCCTCTTCTTCACAGATTTCCCGGTAGAAGTTACTCAGCTCAGGGGACGGCGCGGCGAAAATCTGCCCCTCAAAACCGTCAACAATCAGATCCTTGCCGTCCAGCTGGTTGACCGGAATATCCACCAGCCCCATGACGGTTGGGACCCCCATGGCCCGGGCCAGGATCGCCACATGAGAGTTGCTGGAGCCGCGCACCGACACCAGGCCCACCAGTCGGCCCCGGGGCACCTCCCCAAGCATGGCCGGGGTCAGTTCTTCGCTGACGAGAACGGTATTGTCGGGATAGTCCAGCTGGAGGGGGTCGCCTTCCTGCAGGTGGGAAAGAATACGCCGACCCAGATCGCGGATGTCCACCGCCCGCTCCTGCAGGTAGGGGTCATCCATCATCTCGAAGTGGCGCACATACTGGCCAACCACCTGTTTGAGCGCACTCTGGGCCCAGAGCCCTTCGTCCCGGATCCGGTTGACGATCTCACCCGGTAACGCACTTTCCCCCAGCATGCGCAGGTAGACGTCAAACAATGCCTGCTCTTCCGGGCGCAGTTTGTCAGACAGGCGTTCCGAGACCCGCTGAATATCCTCCTGCACTGCGGCGACCGCTTCATAAAAGGCGGCCACTTCAGCGTCAACATCTTCAGCTGGCTTCTCCGGTACCGCATCCAGATCCGCCGGCGGATAGACCACCACGCCGGTGCCGATGGCCACACCCGGCGCGCCAGGCACACCATGGAAAGCGACATCCCGCGCCTTTTCACCGGTCAGAGACAGACCGCTGATAGCCCCGGTCGCTTCGCTGTGGGCAATTACCCCCGCCAGCTGGGCGGATACCGTAACCAGGAATGCCTCTTCGCCCTCATCAAAATTACGGGACGCATCCCGCTGCTGAACAACAAGGACGCCCAGAACCCGCCGGTGGTGGATGATGGGGACACCCAGAAATGATCGGAAACGTTCTTCGCCGGTTTCGGGGAAATAGCGATATCGGGGATGGGAGGGCGCGTCTTCCAGATTGATGGGCTCCTCCCGGGAACCCACCAACCCCACCAGGCCTTCGGAAGGGGCCAGGCTGACCTTGCCAACGGCCTGTTTGTGCAGGCCCTCGGTGGCCATCAGAATGTAGCGGTTAGACACGGGGTCCAGCAGATAAACGGAACAGACCTCCGTGTTCATGGCGCTCTGCACCCTTGCGACGATAATGTCCAGCGCCTCCTGTAAATCACGGGCGCCGTTCACTTCCTGAACAATACTTCGCAAGATGCCGAGCATATCGGGTGTCAGTCCGTCGTCATGGTTGGTCCCGCCGGCGCTGCGCCTCCTCGGCACGCTGCCATTGATCTACTGTACTGAATAATCGCGGTGCCAGCTCACGCAAGGCACGGCGGTACACCTCCCGCTTGAAGGACACTACCTGTCCCAGCGGATACCAATAGCTGACCCATTGCCAGCCATCAAACTCCGGTGAATCTGTGTGGTCGACCCGCACGGATGCATCCGGTGAAAGCATCCTCAGAAGGAACCATTTCTGCTTCTGACCTACGCAAACGGGACGGGAATTGGCACGCACCATCCGCCGTGGCAGGCGGTAGCGCAGCCATCCCCGGGTGCAGCTGATGATTTCCACATCCTCTGCCCCAAGGCCGACTTCCTCGGCCAGCTCCCGATAGAGAGCCTGTTCCGGTGACTCGTGTTGCTTGATACCACCTTGCGGGAACTGCCAGGAATTCTGCCCGATCCGTCTGGCCCAAAGGACTTCACCCTTGTGGTTGGCCAGTATGATTCCGACATTGGGCCTGAAACCGTCTGAATCGATCACGGTACAGTCCTGCGTCAAGTTTATACGGAACCCCCGTATCCCGGGGGCCTGGTCCAGATTGAATCCATTCTTACAGAAAGGCTACCGGTCGGCAAACGGCGTCTGCATTCTTTTTCAGCGTGTTAGAATGCCCGGTCAAAGCACTCTTTGAAGGAGAATTTCATTGACCCTGGCCATCTTTGACCTGGACAACACACTGCTTGCGGGCGACAGCGATCACGCATGGGGTGACTTTCTGGTGGAGGCAGAACTGGTCGATGGTGAAAACCATCGTCGCCAGAACGATCAGTTCTATCAGGACTATCTTAATGGAGAGCTGGACATCCATCGGTACCACCGCTTTGCCCTCTCTCCGGTTGCGGGCCGGACCCAGGAAGAGGTGGCTGAATGGCGGGAGCGGTTTATGGAAACCCGTATCAAGCCGCTATACCAGCGCAAGGCCGAAGAGCTGCTGGCCAGCCACCGTGAACAGGGCCACACCCTGATGATCATCACGGCCACCAACCGGTTTATTACCGAACTGATCGCCGAGGCCATGGGCATCGAACACCTGCTGGCGACTGAGCCGGAAGTGGTGGATGGGCGTTATACCGGTGAAATTGTCGGCGTTCCGACCTTTCAGGACGGCAAGGTAGTGCGTTTGCAGGAATGGCTGGAAGAACACGGTGAGAGCCTGGACGGCGCCTGGTTCTACAGCGATAGCCACAACGACCTGCCGCTGCTCAAGCAGGTAGACAACCCCGTGGCGGTGGACCCGGACCCGACTCTGGAGCAGTACGCCCGGGAACAGAACTGGCCCGTTATATCCCTGCGGGATTAAGCGGCTGCCCAGCCCTGAACCGGTTATCCACCGTTTGAGCCAACCGGTCGGGCTTCGCCGTTGACAGCAGAGCCCGACGATCACTGATCACTGGCCGTGCGCCTCAGGCGTCAGCCAGTGATTCTCCATA
>JAJUHY010000131.1 GCA_029265735.1 Marinobacter segnicrescens
GCCGCGGCCCTGGCAGAGAATGCCCTGGCTGTTGGCAAAGCTGACGATGTCATGAATGGTGAGAAAATAATGTTCGTATTGCATCTCACGGATCAGGTCCAGTTCCTTCCGGATCTGCACCTGGATGTGATCCGGAATACCCTCCGGGAAACGCCGCTGGGCACCCTGCCGGGTCAGGGTTTCCAGCCAGCGGGCAGGAGTCTGGCCGGGAGGCACCAGGTCTTCAGGGTATTCATAACGCAGCTCGCGGGGCCGGAAGGTACACCGTTCCGCGATGGTCAGGGTCTCATCAATCCATTCTGACGGAAACAGCCGCTGCAGGACCGGCAGGGGCCGAAGATAGCGTTCGCCATTCTGGAACAGGTGATGGCCAGCCTGCTCCAGGCTGATGTTGTGGCGGATGGCGGTGAGCACGTCCTGAAGAGGTTGCCGCTGACGGTCATGCATATGCACCTGGCCGGTCGCAACCACGGGGCGCTTCAATTGCCGGGACAGGGCCCGGATGCGTTGCAGCTGCTGTTCCTCACCGGATTCCAGGGTGCGACTGGCCGCCAGCCAGAAGCGATCAGGAAACTGATTGCTGAGCCATTGCCCGGCCTGCAGGGCCTCGGTGAAACCGGCTTCGCCGCTGGAAGGAGGCAGCCACAGGCACAGGCAGTCGTCCAGTGAGGAGCGGTCCAGATCCTCGGCAAACAGCTGATACTGGCCCTTGGGTGCCCGGCGACGCCCGAGAGTGATCAACTGGCACAGCTGCCCATAACCCCGGCGGGTACAGGCCAGCAGTACCAGCCGCAGACCGGGGGCCTGCAAACCCGTGGGCTCCAGCTCGAAATAACTGCCGGTAATCAGCGCTACGTTACTGGTTTTCAGCGCCTGCCAGGCGCGGGGGATGCCGGCAACGGAACAGGCGTCGGTAATGGCCAGTGCCTGGTATCCATGAGCCAGCGCCCGTTCGGCCAGCTCATGGGGGTGAGACGCGCCGGTAAGAAAAGTGAAGTTACTGAAACAGTGCAGCTCAGCGTAGCTCATGGTGTCAGCCAAACCAGCCGTGGATGAACCAGCCCTGATGGGTATCCCGGTAAACCCAGGCCAGTTGATCGCCGGGTAGCCGTGCGATGTAGTAATCCCGCAATACCCGCTGACCGTCCCACCACCCCCCGCTGATTCGCTCGGGCCCCTTCAGCCACTCTTCCGGGGCGACCGTCAGGGGGGCGGGGTGGGGCAGCAACCAGAGCGGGCGCAGAGGCAGCTGATCAGAGGGTTCAGCCTGGCGGCGGCTGGTCAACCGGTGGCTTTGCCAGGCGTGCTCGGGGCGATGGTCGGCTGCCGGCGCCAGGTGCTTAAGGGCCTGCTCTCCCAGCCTGGCCTGTAACCGGCTGATCAGTGTGTGCCAGGCTTCTCCGGTATCTGGCTGGTCATTGAGCAGGTCTGTTGTGATGGTCGTGTGACGGTCAAGGAAGCGGGTGACCCGGAGCTCCAGGGCTTCGACAGGCGCCTCCAGGGGGTGCTGTTCCAGACGTATCCGCAGCAGGTCAAGAAACGCGTCCGCCCGGTGTTCGGGTCCGGTTGTGCGTATCTGCAGGCGGCTGGGTTGCTTGCGGTAATGATGCAGTATCAGCAGCAGGCTGTCGGTGTCCTGCTGGCGCCATCGAAGTTCGTTTTCCAGCTCTGTCAGGTTGCGCTGCAGCGCAAACAGCAGGCCTTCAGCTTTCTCGACCGGCAGCCCGAAGTCCGCTCTCTGCCGAAAATCCGAAGGCGGTTGCCAGCAGGTTTGCGGATCCGGTCGCTGGCCATAAATCCGCTGGATATGGCTCAGGGTTTCCGGAGCCAGACGGCGGGCCAGTTCCGCTGCCGGCAGCTGCTGCACCTCTGCCAGCGTGCTCAACCCGAGACGATTCAGGCGGCGCAGGACGGGCTCTTCCAGTTCAGTGGCCGACAGGGGCAGGGCGCCCAGCCGGGTGGTCATCTCATCCGGGTTTTCGGTAAAGCAGTCTGTGCCGGCCCGGGCCAGCAGGCGGGCAGCCAGAGGCGTCGGGCCAGTGGCGAGGGTGGCGGTCAGCCGGCGCTCGTCCAGGGTTTTCTGCAGGCGTTTCCGCAATGGCTGCAGGCCGCCATACAGACGTCGCACGCTGCCTGCGTCTGCCAACAGGCCATCCGGGGGATACAGGGTAATGCGGTCCAGACAGTGATACAACCAATGGGCCTGCTGCTCCAGAATGCGACTTTGGAGGTCGTCATCTGCCTGCATGACAACCAGGTCCGGCGCCAGGTTCAGGGCGGTTTTAAAGGCAGTGCCGGGCCCGACGCCAAGTTGCCTGGCGCGGGAGCAGGCCTGCAGCACTTGCCGGCTCCCCTGGCAGAGTACCGCCAGGGGAGCCGTTGTTGTATGGGCACGGGCAATGTGGTCCAGCAGCAGGTGCCGGAAGTGAAGGTACAGCCAGGGCATGGTCTAGTTCCCTGAAGGACGGGACCAGGGGCCCTGAATAACGGTGGTGTCCTGACCGGCCCGGGCCGCCAGGTCAAGCCGGCATGACTGTCCGGGCCAGCCGCCGCGACGCTTGAGGACGTTCACCTGAAGCCCCAGCTGACTGTCTGGAGTCAGCTCGAGTCGAAGCGCTGCCGGTGAACTCTGACTGGCCTGCTGCCGGTCGCGAAAAAGAATACAGATGCTCTGGCCGGCCTCAGCCGCCAGCTGGAGCCGGCGTATATCCCGTGCGGCCAGCTTTTCCGGCCAGGCCAGTACCAGACCCGTGGCCGGGGAGCGCAGGCAGTTCTCCAGCGTCCAGAGCAGGTCAGATCGGCTCTCGGTATCAATCTGGACGAGCTGGCTCAGGTCAATATCTGCTCTGGCAAGGGCGGGCGCATAGGGAATAAATGGCAGGCTGACCCAGAACACGTACTTTTGCCGGGCAGTCAGCCGCTGCAGAAGAGGCAGCACCAGTTGCAGCTCCCCGATGCCGGGCCGGTCCAGCAGGCACTCGCTGAGGGCCCCACGGGGCCAGCCGGCTCCGCCGAGCTCCCGGTCCAGTGACGCAAATCCCGTAGGCTCCGGGGTCTGGGTAACGGCCATCTGGCGGTGCCCCCGCCAGAGGCGGGTGTCGTGAAGCAGGGTATTCAGAAGATCACTCATGCTGATATCCGGTGATACTGTTTAAATATACAGTATTCCGATCAGGGTGAAATTTCAACCTTTCATCAGAAGGTCTGCACCGTATTCTGGTAAAAGTCCTGCTCAGGCGGCGGGGCCGCCGGCCTGAGCATATTTGCGGCCGGTCTGGTTCAGATAACTGAACATATCAGCGGACGACATGGGGCGGGCAAACAGAAAACCCTGCCCGAACTGACATTGTGCCGCAGACAGGAACTGCAGCTGGTTTTCAGTTTCAACGCCCTCCGCTACCACGTCCAGGTCCAGGCTGGCGGCCATTTGCAGGATAGCGCGGACCATTTCGGTGCTTTTGCGCTCATGGGGAACGCCATGCATAAAGGATTTGTCCACTTTGAGCTTGTTGACTGGCAGGGAGCGCAGCCGGCTCAGGGAAGAGTAACCGGTGCCGAAATCGTCGATGGCAATCTCGAAACCCCGGCCGTGGAGCTCTTCCAGGAACTGCTCGGTTTTAACAATGTCGGTCATCATGGAACCTTCGGTCACTTCCAGCATCAGGGCGCTGGCCGGTAAGCTGTGCTCGGAAAGCCCCTGCTCAAGCTGGTCGACCAGATTGGGTTGCCAGAGCTGATTGACCGAAAGGTTCAGGGACAGCCGCAAGTCGGGGAACCGGGTACGCCAGGCAGCCAGATCACTACAGGCCTGTTCAATCATTAACTGGCCCGAACGGGAAATCAGCCCGGATTCCTCCAGTGCCTGCAGAAAATGCCCCGGCGTCGCTACGGTGCCATCGGGGTGAACCAGCCGCATCAGGGCCTCAACGTAAGCCACCTCACCGGTACGCAGATCAATAATGGGCTGATACCAGGCATCAAAGGCCCGGGCATCCACCGCCCGGTGAAGATTGTTTTTCAGGGTCAGCTTATGGCGGTTTCGCACGGACAGTTCCGTGTAATAAAAACGAAAATGACCACTGCCTGCGGACTTGGCCTCGTACATGGCAATATCAGCGTAGTTGATCAGGTCACTGGCCCGGGTGGTGTCGGCCGGGTACAGGCTGATGCCGACGCTGGCACCGAGATGATGTTGCAGCGCACCCTGCTGAAAAGGCTGCTTCATGGCGCGGGTCAGCCGATCAGCCAGCTGGGCCGCGGCGTCTGCCACCGCCGTGTTGGGGTCTTCTGCCTGGCTGATAATGTCGTCGGACTCGTCAAAGCGCATCAGTATGAGGAATTCGTCGCCGCCCAGGCGGGCAACAAAATCCTCGGCCCGTGCAATCTGGGTCAGCCGCCTGGCTACATCGTGCAGCAGCTGATCTCCGACTTCGTGTCCCAGGCTGTCATTGATACGCTTAAACCCGTCCAGATCCACGAAGAGTACAGCAGCAACCCTGCGGTGCCGGTTGAATTCGGCATCCAGCTGGCTCAGTTCTTCCATAACCCACTGGCGATTGGGCAGGCCGGTGAGAGCGTCACGATAGGCGCTGTTCCAGGCCAGGGCCCGTTGCTCCTGCAGACGATCCCGCATACGGAGCGTTTCCACTCCGAACGAGATATTGGCCGCCAGTCGCTCCAGCAGACTTACTTCGTCATCGGTAAAAGTCCGGGGCCGTGTGCTGTAAATGGCGAGCACCCCGAGTTCGGTCTCGGAAAACGCCAGCGGCAGGGCAACCGACGACCGGAAGCCATGTTTCCGGGCCAGATCTCGCCAGGGCCGGAAGCGGGCATCAGTTTCCACGTCCTCGCAGATCTGCGGCATGCCGGTTTTGATGGCCAGGCCCGCGGGCCCTTCGCTGAACCGGTCCTCTTGCCAGCGCAATTGCAGATCCCGGATATAACCGGCGGCGTCCCCGGACCAGGCCATAACCTCGACCGCCCGGTTGTTGCCCGCTTCGGCCCGTCCGATCCATGCCAGCGCGTAGTCGCTCAGCCGTATCAGGGTTTCCAGAACCGAGCGGAACAGCTGGGGCTCGTCTTCTCCCCGCAATACCACTTCATTACCCGCCGCCAATACCCGGTAGGCCCGTTCGGTGCGGGCCTGGTTCTGTTCCGCATTATTGAGCAGCACTTGCTGCTGACGGGACAGATCGTGAAGTTTGAGCAGGCTATCGATGCGGGCCAGGAGCTCCACGCGGGATGAGGGTCTGATCATGATTTCGTGAATCTCGCTGCCCAGAAGGTCCCGGACCCGCTGGGTCTGGGACTGCTGAAGCAATACCATCACCGGCATCAGTGCCGGACTGACAGCCTGCCGCCTTTTGCGCAGATTTTCACGCAGCCGCACGAACGTGGCCAGATCCAGTATGGCCAGATCGAACAGTGCTTCCGGCAGCTCTCCCGGCGGTGTCTGCAGAATCTCGTGTTGTGGCAGGGATTCTCCGAATATACGGGTATTGTCGGGCTGGCTCAGTGAGACAAATAAACGCGCCATCGGTTACTCTTCCCTTAACCAAGGGTTGGTGTTGTATCCGCCCACGGTACAGGTGTCGCCGGAATAGTCCCTTAACATAGGTTTAAGCCAACAAAATAGTAATCCGAAGGAGAAGGAGCCATGAAACTTAGTGAGCAGCACTGCGAGGCGTGTCGGTCGGATGCCCCTCAGGTTTCAGCGGAAGAGCAGGATGCATTGTTAATGGAGTTGCCGGACTGGCAGGTGATCCATGAGGACGATGTGCCTCAGCTTATGCGTGTATACGCCTTCCGGGATTTTTTAGGGTATACGGATTTAATGGTTGATGGGGCACCTTCACCCCATCAATCTGATACCACCCTCAGATGGTTGATAGATCGACTCCGTAGTTGAGTTCCTCTGCGAAGTCCGGCAGTCCGTAACCGATGGTTTTCTTGTAGA
>JAJUHY010000005.1 GCA_029265735.1 Marinobacter segnicrescens
CGGGTCTGGAGCCAGAGCGTATCCATTGAACTACGTCTGCTGGCGCGGCAAATCTCTTACCAAATCGATGCAGGCAAAGGCGCCCTGTTCAGCCGGGAGGCGGAAGCAGTCACCAGCCTGCTGCAGGTGGTCACTGGCCAGTTGCCCAATATGACCGCGCAGGACCGGCTTGAAGCCGCAAGGCATCTGCTGCGTTTTCCCCACGTCGGCCTGAAGGAGCAGGAACTGGGCGCCATGGCACAGATGCTGGCTGGTTTTGAGTCCGGCTGGGGACGCTGCCTGCTGAGCCTGGATGAGTCCGCCCTCGGCCCCCTGCCCGCCCGCAAGCTGCGCCGCCTTGGTGAAGCCTTGTCGGCTCTCAATGGGTTCACCGGTCCGGTTGCCAGCCTGCTCGAACGCTACGCAAAACAGACGGAACTGTTTGAAGGCATCCGCAGCCTGGCGCTGACCCATGAGACCGCAAACGAGCGCATCGATACCGTTCTCGGATTAAGGGACTATCTCGCTTCTCTGGATGTGCCCCCGGCAGATGCGCTGGCACACCTGCAACGTCTTCGCCATCAGGCCCTCGAACGGCAGGACAACAGCCCCGGACACTCGGGCGGTGTTCTGCTGTCGACTATTCACCGCACCAAGGGGCTGGAATGGGACCGGGTCATTATTCCGGGACTGCAGGAGAAATATCTGCCTTACAGTCCCCGCCAGCAGGATGACCTGAAAGCTTTTATGGAAAGCGAACGCCGCCTGCTTTACGTTGCTATCACTCGGGTCCGGCAGGAGTTGCACCTCATAACCCGACCCAACGTGACCCGGGCGGCGATCGATACCGACCTCGCACCAAGCCGGTTTGTATCGGAACTGTGCTATCCGCTGAGCGAAAGCTTCGGGCGCTGGCTCGACCAGCACAAGGAAGGCGCGAGCGACGCTGCACGGTTCCACAGCGACCATCCTCTGACCCGGGTCGCGGAACGTTATGCGACGCGGGCAGAGGTTACGCTTGAAGGCGCCACGCCAGAAGCCGATACCAGCACAGCCCCTATCTGGTCCAGAGACCGCATCAGCCACGCCATTTTCGGACCCGGCTCCGTGATCACAGAAACGGATACCGCATTTGATGTACGCTTTGACGAAGGTCGTACGCTGACGTTCAGCAAAAAAAGTGCACACCTATACTTTCGAGACTTAACAGGCATGTAAGTTCAGGAGCGATAATGGCAACGGCTCAACGACGGGAGCGGTGGGCAATCCTGGCGCTTGTGGCGATTACACTGATAATGTGCGCCCATTCCGCCCGTGCTCAATCCACGATCTACCGTTGCGACACACCTGACGGCGCAAAATTTTCCGACAGAGCCTGCGGGCCCGACCCGGAGCAGGTCCGTATCCGAGACAACCGCATTGGCGGCAGTTTCGGCGACAATCTTCCCACCTTTGAGTCGGCACCTGCCGAACAGCCCTTTGAGAATCGATCAGGCGATGTGCCAGAAGTAAGCCCCGAACCCGACACCTGCCGATTTATTAACTCAACCGATCTGCGCACCTACCTGGCCCGCAGTCAGGTGGTGCCCGGAATGACACGAGAGCATGTTGAGAGAGCGTTCGGAAGGACTTCCGAAGTTTACCCCGTGCCGCAGGAGACCTGGGTTTACCAGACGAAGTACTACGGCGCGCTTTATGAACTGACTTACGTTTATTTTAGAAATGGGTGTGGAGAACGGGTCGAATACCGCAAGCCGTGACCGAAACCCTCATCAAAATCAACGATTTGAGACTTGCGTCACATTTACCGATAGGTAATCTCCTTCGCAGCGGGATCTTAGGGGTTTCCGAAACTTCCGTAATTCCCTCTTGATATCGCCAGCTTACAAACCTTAACTTAGTTGCAGGGTTTGTTACAGGCGCCGGGAAACAGGCGCTTTTTAATAGCATGGAAAGAGGAACAAAGAATGAAAACAATGCGTCCATTCGGCGTCGCACTGCTTGCCGCTGCGATCAGCGCGCCAGCGATTGCCCAGGAGAAAATCCAGACGATTTACCTGAACCCCTTCGTCGGATATCAGTATTTCGATGATAAGCGTGACCTCGACGAAGAGTTCACCTGGGGCGCCGGACTGGAATACCGGTTCCTTCCTCAGTGGGCGGTGGAAGCTGTCTATTCACGCTCTGAGCCCGACCGTAAGAACGCCAGCGGTGATGTGGATTTTGAAGAAATCCGCGTTGACGGCTTGTACTACTTCGGCAGCCAGAACGACAAGGTTAACCCCTACCTGGCCGCTGGTATCGGTCATGCCGACTTCGACGGCGGCACCGTCCGGACACCGGGGACCGAACACGATGAGACCCGGGTCAACCTCGGTGGTGGTATCCGCTACAATCTGACCGACATGGTGTCTCTGCGTGGCGATCTGCGCGCCTTCCACGGCATTGATGAGAGCACCTTTGATGCTCAGGTCAGCGCTGGCATCAGCCTCGCATTCAACCGCACCACCGGCAAGTCAGAGCCTGCACCGGCTCCTGCTCCGGCCAGAGAAGCGGACTCTGACGGTGACGGCGTACCTGACAGCCGGGACCAGTGCCCCAACACTGTCGCGGGTGCAGAAGTCGACCGTGACGGCTGTGAACTGGACAGCGATGGCGACGGCGTTGTCAACCGTCTGGATGAGTGCCCGAATACTGCCCCCGGTACCAAAGTGGATGCCACCGGTTGTGAAGTTGTCACCATTGAGACTATCACCCTGTACATCACCTTCCCCATCGAGAGCGCAGAAATTGCTCCTGAGTTCGATGATGACATTCGTAAAGTGGCCGATGCCATGAAGGATGACGAGGAAGTGTCTGTTGAGATTGCCGGTCACACCGATAGCACGGGGTCCAGCGATTTCAACCAGAAGCTGTCCGAGCGTCGCGCCCAGGCGGTAGCTGACCGTCTCGTCGAAAGACACGCCATTGACCGGAGCCGCGTCACTCCTGTGGGCTACGGCGAACTTGAGCCGATTGCCAGCAATGACACAGCAGACGGCCGCAACAAAAACCGTCGGGTTGAAGCACGCCTGCAGGTGCGTCGCTAATACCTGGTCCGGTTGAAGAAAAGGCGCCTTCGGGCGCCTTTTCTGTTTCAACCCAGTATTGCATCGACCAGCAGGTTACGGGGCGTCAGCGCACGATCGCAAAACGTGCCGACCCTGACCCTGTACCCGGCTTCTTCCAGAACCAGTGCGTAGTCCAGCGCCAGCCAAAGCTCCAGCGGGCGTCGAAACAGGTGCCGGAGCAGCTCATATCGCCGTACACGATGTAAGCGCATTGCGCCGTATTCTTCCCAGCGAGCCCAGTCCACCTGAGCTGGCAAAGTCAGGGATTTACGCTCTGCAGCCCAGCGGCAGAAGCCTTCGAAATCACCATTCATCAAGCGGCCAGGATGGGGTGGTAATGGCAGATAACTGTCTACGCCCCGAAGCTCCCGCTGCAGCCCGTCGAAGCCCAGACGCCACTGCTTCGCTAACCGGGTTTGTATCCGCACCCGCTCAGGAGCAGTGACGGTTTCCTGCACCGCCAGCCGAATCGTATCCGGGGACAGCACCAGATTTCCCGCCTGCTGACGGGCCCTTTCTGACAAGGGTTCATAACTGGCCTGATCAGTCAGGTGGTAACAACAGGGCGACAGACTGAGCCGTGGTGACCGGTGCCGGATGACCTCGCGGATCAGCTTCCGATGCAGATCGCCACAGGCGTGCAGCGCCAGCCCATGAGCGCCGACTGGCCAGGTCAGGTTCTTCTCCATCACATCCTGATGCCGCAGCGATACCGGATCCCCAAAGCGACGCGCCAACCGGTTGCCGTCGTTCACAAGCGCCGGGTTCCATTCGAATCCGGTCACCGACTGCCCCGCAGCCCGGGCTAGCGTACGGGCCAGATGGCCCTTGCCACAGCACCAGTCCAGTGCCGGCGCGGGTATGGGCAGCAGGGCCGCACAGAGAGCACCGGCCTGCAAGCGCTTGCGACCGGGCATATCCACGGCGTCCCGTTCAGCCAGAGTTATACGGGCGACCGTACCACTGTCAGGCTGCAGGTCCGGAATCTGTGTTAAAGCTCCATAATCCGCTGCTCCGGGCAACCAGGTCTGCACCTGGACCGCCAGCTCTTGCGGATGGTCATCCAGATGCTCGCACTGGGTCTCGTCCAGTTGCAACAGCCAACCGGCCAGCTCCGGGTAGTCTGCTACCCAGCCGGGTTCCCACAGCATGAAGGGTGCCGGCTGCCAAATCTGAGCATGGTCACGCAGCCATTGATCCAGCCGCCGCCAATGCTGGTAAACAGGGGTATCGCGGTCGTGTAAACTTCGCGCTGGAGGAAAACTCATGCAACTGGCCTTTGTACTGATAGAACCGCGGGTTCCTGAAAACGTTGGTGCTGCCGCCCGGGCATTATGCACCATGGGCTTCAACGAGCTGTGGCTGGTCAATTCGGATCTGCACACCCGGCCAGAAGCTCAATGGCTGGCCCACGGCAGCCGACACCTGTTGACCAATGCGCGTATTTTCCCCGATCTGCAGGCGGTCCGGAATGCCGCGGAGCTTCTGATCGGCACTTCTGCCAAGCCCCGGCATGGCCGTACAGACTGGCACACACCGGATGAGCTGGCTGCCGCACTGAGTAACAAGGGCAGCTCTGTGACCACCGCCGCCCTGGTGTTTGGTCGCGAAGACCGCGGCTTATCCAATGACGAGCTGGCCTGTTGCGACCTGCTGACCGGCATTCCCATGGCCGTGGACTACCCGTCCCTGAACCTGGCTCAGGCCGTTATGCTTTATGCCTGGGAATTGTCCAGTCTCAGGGACGTAGCACCGATGCCGGTAGCAGAGACCGATCCTGCCCGTCTCGCCGCGCTGCGCTCCCGTCTGGAGGACCTGCTTCCCGAAGTCGACACGCCGCCCGATGGCAAGCTCTACCAGTGGATACTGGAAAAGCTGCCCCTGCTTTCGGAACGGGATATCGGTTTCATCCACACACTCTGCGGGAATGTCGCTCGCAAGCTCAATAAGCGACAATAAACGCCGGCCATTATACGACGGCGGCTGATCGTTTGTTTACGAGCATCCAGCGCCAGAGGCAGGCGATGTATAAGCTCCCCGGCTGGAATGATAAACTCTGCTGGTTCACCAACAGGTTTTAAGCTATGAGTAAAAAACGAGAGATCCCGGTTTTTGATCACCCGCTGATCGAAACCCACTGCCACCTGGATTACCTCAAGGACCGGCCATTGGACGAAACCCTGGCGGCCATCCAGCAGGTAAATATCGAACAGGTAATTACCATCTCTGTGTCACCGGATAACCTCGCCTCTGTACGGGAACTCAGCCAGCGGGAATCCTGGGTGTATGGCACTCAGGGCATTCATCCCCATGAGGCCGAGGCTTACACCGATGCGTGTGAACAGGAGATCCGGGAACACGCCCCTGACCCGAAGATCGTCGCCATCGGCGAAATCGGACTCGATTATTTCTACGATAACGCCGACCGCTCAGTCCAGCGGGACGTGTTCCGTCGCCAGTTACAGATCGCGTGTGATCTGGATATGCCGGTGGTGATTCACAGCCGGGACGCCGACGAAGATACCATTGCGATACTGTCAGAGTTCGAGGATTCCCTGAAGCGCCGGGGCGTTATCCACAGCTTCACGTCAGGACCCGGCCTTGCCCGTTATGCGCTGGATCAGGGCTGGTGCCTGGGATTCAACGGCATCACCACGTTCAACAAGGCGGAAAATGTGCGGGATATTGTGCGCATGACCCCGGTTGACCAGATTCTGCTGGAGACGGATTCACCGTTCCTGACACCGGTACCCTACCGGGGGCGGGAGAACGCGCCCTTTTATCTGCCATTCGTAGCGGAGAAGATTGCAGAGGTGAAGGAGTTGCCAGTGGAGGAGGTCCTCAGCGCAACCTGGAAAGCGAGTATGCGGACGTTTTTTCCGGAACCCGCCTAAACCGGTGGCCGGGCGCTGGCGCCGTCCAGGCCAAGCCGGCCCAGCAGGCGCTGGCACTCCTCGCTTTCTTCCATATCGTTGCACATCAGCCAGGCGGCACGCATGACAACCTTGATCTGCTTACCGCTGCCTCTGGGCAACATGTAGACCGCACCGATCAGATTGCGCAGGGGCAACGGCAGCCGCCAGGCCACCTTGAGCACATTACCCAGGGGACCGCTCCATTCGTGGAGGGCACGTTCGATATCGTCGTCATCCAGTGCGCCGCCGGAATCGATATACTGTTGCGCGGTACTGAGCACGGCCAGTTCCCCGATCCGATGCAGCAGACCGGCGGTATAACACAGGGTCGCATCGACGCCCAGCTTCTTGCCCATCAGACTCGCCAGTGACGCGAGCTCTGTGCTTTTTGCCACTTCATGGCGACCGCGTTCTTTCAGCACCGGATCTGACAAGCGGTGGGAGATGTCCAGGGCCAACGCCAGAACCTGATTAAGGCACATGCGGATGCCAAGCAGTCGGATGGCGTCCCGCAGACTGTGACAGGGCTCACCGGAGCGCCGCAAGGCACTGGTATTCGCCACATCAAGCAACCGGGCGGTGACCGCGGGCTGACCCTTCCACGCCTCTGCCAGATCGCCCACTGACAGTTCGCCAGCGTTCTCAAGCATCGCCATTACCTGTGCCGGGTCCAGCTCCGCTGGAAGATAGATCTGGGTGTCGTGGGCACGACGGAGCATCACTTCAAAGCTCATGTGAGGGCCGTCGTTTACTGCCGCCGTGGGCAGCAGGCTCTTCAGCTTCTCCTGCATGGCGTTGGCGGTGAATGGCTTGGGCATGAATGCCTGGATCTGTAACCGGCCAGCGGCCAGAACCCGTTCCCGGTCGACTTTTTCAGACACCATCAGCACCGGAACCTCCCGGTCCTGGCGCCTGACCTCCCGCACCAGATCCAGCCCCCGCCCATCGGGCAGATCCCAGTCGCAGATCACCAGATCCGGACGCACTACCGGGAGCGCATTCCGGGCTTCGGCCAGGGAGCGGTAACTGCGGATTTGGGCACGGGAGAAAAGGCCTGAAATAAGCGCTTCCAGCAGTTCCGCTACCAGGACATCGGCGTCCAGGATCATTACATTCATCGGGCTCGTCTACCTTGCGAACTTATGACTGTCAATAGTTGGCCCATACTGGCATGACAGACAGTTAATTCTCGATAAGCGGTTTGCGTAAATCACTGTAGTCACAACTTACCCTAAAGACAAAAACAGGCCCATCATTACCGGGGTCAAAAACGACAGGACAAAGCCCGAGGCAATGGCTACAGGGACACATTCCAGTCCGCCACTGCGCCGGATAACCGGCAGCGTAAAATCCATTGAGGTAGCCCCCCCATAGCCGATCGCCATGGCAGGACTCTTCCGGATAATCATGGGGATCAGGGCCAGCGCGACAATTTCCCGGAATACATCATTAAGAAACGCCACGCCACCCCAGGTCGGACCCAGGGCGTCGCCAATGACAATGCCAGACAATGAGTACCAGCCAAAGCCCGAACTCAGGGCCAGCGAATGGAACAGGGGTATCTGCAGTATCGGCGCGATCAGGGCACCCGCCAGTACTGAGCTGCCCGCCACGGTCAGGGCAATGCCCAGGCCCTGACGGTTCACCAGCAAACGGCGCAACGACAGCCCTGCATTCCGCAACTGCAGCCCGATCAGGAACAACAGCGCCATCAGGCACCCGGTCGCCACGTCTTCTATCAAGGTAAGTTGAGGCAGCACCAGCCATCCCGCCAGCACGCCCACTATCACCGCGAGCAAGGGCTTGAGCGCCGCCAGGAACAGGCGGCGATAGCTGGCTGGACCTGAGACCAGGTCAGCCTCGACCTGTAACGGCTGCCACCGGTGCCACAGCCAGAGCGCGGCAAGATTGACCAGCAGCAGGCCGATAACCAGGGTACTTACCTGAACGGCCATGGCCGCCAGCTGCTGGGCAAGACCTTCAAGCTGGCCCAGGCCGACCCCGAGCAAACCGAGAACAAGGTATACCAGCACATTAACAGTGTGGTGCACCACAGTGAGCCGGTGGCGCCGCCGGAGGGGCACCGCAAAACCAAGGAATAAAGGAACCAGAATCAGCAGGGCACTGGTGACCATGACCGTCTCACATCAGGTTAAAAACAGCAGGGAAGTCAGATCCGGCTCAGAACGTGGGCTCGGGGAGTTCCGGATCGAACTGGAAACGACCGTTGTTGGCCTCCGCCTGCAACCGCAGGTTCCGGGCCAGGCGCTGGGCACAGACCGACCACTGGGCAGGCTCTTCCCGGTTTGGACGATAACTCTGCTCTAGCAGAGCCCCCGCAAGGTGGCGCAGGGCGGATTCGGCTTTTTCACGGTCGTGATAGGGACCACGACACCGCGTCGTGTCCGGCTGCCCCTGGGCACCGCCGGCCAGAATCACCACGGACCAGACACCACCAACCACTTTTTTGACGTGGAGCTCAAGACGCCGCTGGTTATGCCAGAGCACCAGAGACTGAATCGGGGTGCGGCCGTGAAAGTAGTGCAGCTTCATACAGGACTCAATGCAGCTGCTGGGCGTGCCGGTCCTGAACCAGCACCCAGGGCGCAACCACGACCGCCCAAAGCTGGGCCTCCCGGTCATACCAGGCACGGGCCAGGTCCGGGCTGACCTCACCCACCTGCTGGCGGGCCATCCACTGCTCAAACTTCGCTTTATTGTCAGCTGCCAGTTCTGCCGCCACCTCGAGCAGATCCAGCTCGGGTGAAACCTGCACAACCTGGCCACGGGCGTAGTAGGTCTGCAGCTCATGCCAGCCAATGCGGGAGGTTTCCAGATTCAGGGCAGCCCTGATTTCATCGGTGGAACGGGGGGAAGTCATGCTTTTCCTCAGAACGGCGGTCATTCAGCGATGAGCCTCGCACGAAAGAAAGCCGGCGGCAAGTGCGCCGCCGGTTCCCTGGATTAAATACCATGAACAACCGGTCAGGAGGCCTGATTGATCATTTCCCGTACCACATAATGCAGGATTCCGCCGTGGCGGAAGTACACCGCTTCGTTGGCTGTATCAATCCGTGACCTGAGCTGACAGGTCTGGGTTGAGCCATCCTTATAGGTAATGGTCATCGTCAGCATCTGGCCTGGTTTGATCTCGCCGGAGAGTCCTTCAATGGTCAGGGTTTCCTCGCCGGTGAGTTTCAGCGTCTTGCGATCGACCCCATCCGGGAACTGCAGGGGCATGACCCCCATACCGATCAGGTTGGAGCGGTGAATCCGTTCGTAAGACTCCGCCACGACCGCCTTGATACCCAGCAGACGAGTACCCTTGGCTGCCCAGTCACGGCTGGAGCCGGTGCCGTACTCCTTGCCGGCTATAACCACCAGTGGAGTACCCTGCTCCTGGTACTTCATGGCGGCATCGTAAATGGCCATCTGCTCACCGGTAGGCACGAATTTCGTGTAACCCCCTTCGACACCGTCCAGCATCTCATTACGAATGCGAACGTTAGCGAAGGTGCCACGCATCATCACCTCGTGGTTACCCCGGCGGGAGCCGTAAGAGTTGAAATCCCGTGGCTCCACGCCCCGCTCCATCAGATACTTCCCGGCCGGGCTCTCAGCGCTGAATGAACCCGCAGGCGAGATATGGTCCGTGGTGACCGAGTCGCCCAGCAGAGCCAGGATGTTGGCGTTGCGGATGTCTTCAATGGGCTCTGGCTCAGGGCCAAGGCCTTCAAAGAACGGCGGATGCTGGATATAAGTGGAGTCGTCCGACCACTCATAAACGTTGCTCTCAGGTACCTCAATGGCCTGCCAGGCCTCGTCACCGTCGAACACGGCGGCGTATTCCTTGCGGAACATGTCAGTTTTGACCTTTTCAACCGCCTCGGCAATCTCCTGCTGGCTCGGCCAGAGGTCTTTCAGGTAGACCGGATTGCCATCCCGGTCGTTACCGAGAGGCTCTCTGGTCAGGTCCATCCTGACGTTACCCGCCAGCGCATAAGCCACCACCAGCGGCGGTGACGCGAGCCAGTTGGTTTTTACCAGGGGATGAACTCGCCCCTCAAAGTTACGGTTGCCGGAAAGCACCGAAGCGACCGTCAGATCTCCCTCCTTGATCGCGCGTTCCACTTCCTCCGGCAACGGCCCTGAGTTACCGATACACGTGGTACAGCCGTACCCCACCAGGTTGAAGCCCAGCTTGTCCAGATCGTCCTGGAAGCCGCCAACTCGCAGATATTCGGTAACCACTTTTGAGCCCGGCGCCAGGGATGTTTTCACCCAGGGCCTGGTACGTAGCCCTTTTGCAACGGCTTTCTGAGCAACCAGGCCCGCCGCCATCATTACGCTGGGGTTGGAGGTGTTGGTACATGAGGTAATCGCAGCAATGACCACCGCACCAGGGTCCAGGCGGGACTCCTCTCCGTTCAGGGTCACGTGCTGGCTGGCGTGGTGACGGTAGCTGTCGTGGACGCCTACAGCCGTCTGGCCACCTTCAGACTCCCACTTCTCTTCCCGTAACCGGTTCGGACCTTCGGCGGTTTCCAGCACCAGTTCAAACGCGGACTTCATATTGCTGAGGGCGACCCGGTCCTGGGGCCGCTTGGGGCCGGCAAGGCTGGCCTCGACATCATTCATGTCCAGTTCGAGGGTGTCACTATAAACGGGCTCATGCCCCGGCTCACGCCACAGTCCCTGCGCTTTCGCATAGGCCTCAATCAGCTCCAGCTGATGCTCATCGCGCCCGGTGAGTCTCATATAGGTAATGGTCTGCTCGTCCACCGGGAAAAAGCCACAGGTGGCCCCATATTCCGGCGACATGTTCGCAATGGTGGCCCGGTCAGCGATGGGCATATCCTTGAGACCATCGCCATAGAATTCAACAAACTTCCCGACCACGCCCTTGTTGCGGAGCATCTCGGTAACGGTCAGCACCAGGTCAGTGGCGGTGATGCCTTCACGTAGCTTGCCAGTAATCTTGAAGCCGATAACTTCCGGAATCAGCATGGAGACCGGCTGGCCGAGCATGGCAGCTTCCGCCTCAATGCCACCCACACCCCAGCCAAGAATGCCCAGGCCGTTGATCATGGTGGTGTGGGAGTCGGTGCCTACCAGGGTGTCCGGGTAAGCAAAGGTTTGATCGCCCTGATCCCGGTACCACACGGTCTTGCCCAGGTACTCCAGGTTGACCTGGTGACAGATACCGGTCCCGGGCGGCACCACACGGAAGTTGTCGAAGGCCTGCTGGCCCCAGCGCAGGAACTCATAGCGTTCCTGGTTTCGCTCCATCTCAATGGCGACGTTATCCTCAAAAGCGGTCGGATTGCCGAACTTGTCCACCATCACCGAGTGGTCAATAACCAGGTCCACCGGCGACAACGGGTTGATCATGGCGGGGTCCTTGCCTGCCTTACGGACTGCCTCACGCATGGCCGCAAGGTCCACGACTCCCGGGACACCGGTGAAGTCCTGCATCAGGACCCGTGCCGGGCGAAACTGGATCTCGGTATCGGAACGGCGATCCTTTAGCCACTGAGCCATGGCCTCAAGGTGTTTCTTCTCGACGGTGGTGCCGTCCTCAAACCGTAAGAGGTTCTCGGTCAGTACCTTGAGTGAGAAAGGCATTCGTGACAGATCACCCAGTGAGTCCTTGGCTTTTGCCAGACTATAGTATTGGTAGGTTCTGTCTCCGACCGGGAGAGTAGAAAGGGTGTTATAGCTATCAATGCTGATACTGTCATTCGACATATGGTGCCTCCTTTTGAATCGTCAAATGCATGAAGGCGAAATCTGTCCGGGGCTGCGGGACGTAAATCGTTCTGTTTTTTTGAAGGCCCGGGTAGAAGTCTGCCCGGACGTAATGCGACCGGGAAATCTCTATTAACTATTGCACCGATTAACAGGACTTCAACCCCAAGAAGGGGATATGCCCGGTTACCGGTGTAAAAATGTCAAGAATGCCGGGTATTTACTTACATTTCCGTTACTTTTTATTACATGTTTTTTATGACAGTTGCGCCATAATCTTAACCTGGGTTAATAAAAGGAGCCCTTTTTTATGACTGCCAGAAGCCGGGTTACCGAACAGGCGATGGACGCGCCAGCCGGGTATCGCTTTATCGAAAAGATTGCCGGCAGTGGAAGCACACTGATCTATCGCGCGTTGCGCAACAGCGATGGTCAGAAAGTGGTGATCAAGACGCTGAAGCCGGAAGCGGCCACCCGGGAAAGTATTGCCCTGCTGCAGCATGAGTATGAGATTCTGCGGGACCTGAAAGGCAACTACCTGATCAAGGCCCACGACCTCACCCGCATCAATGATCTGCCGGCGCTGGTGTTGGAGGATATTGGTGGTCAGACCCTCGACCGTATTACCGCCCACCGCAGGCTAAACCTGAAATCCTGTGTTGGCATCGCCACCGCCATTGCGACGGCGCTGACCCATTTGCATGCCGCCGGGATCATTCACCGGGATATCAGCCCCGGCAACATTCTGGTCAACAGCAAGTCCAAGGGGATCCGGCTGATCGACTTCGGGATTGCGACCCGGCGCCAGCAGGAACAGACCAGCCTTAACTATTCGGCCACGGTTCCCGGCACGCCAGGTTATATGTCACCGGAACAGACCGGCCGAATGAACCGGACGGTGGATTACCGCTCAGACTTCTACTCCCTCGGGGCCACTCTTTATGAGCTGGTCACCGGTCAGCCCATGTTCTCTGCGGAAGAGCCTATTGAGTGGTTCCACTGCCATATTGCCCGCACTCCCGTTGCTCCGGCCGACGTTAACAACAGCATTCCCCGGGTCCTCTCTGACCTGATCATGAAGCTGCTGGCCAAAAATGCCGAACAGCGCTACCAGAGCGCCACCGGGCTGCTCCATGACCTGCGTACCTGCTATCGCCAGATCACCAGCACCTCGTCCATCGAACCGTTTCCCCTGGGAACCCAGGACATACCGGACCAGTTCCGTATTCCCCAGCGCCTTTACGGACGAGAGAAAGAAGTCAGACAGTTGCTCACCGCGTTTGAGAACGCGTACGGGCAGGTATCCCTGGCGCTTGTGGCAGGACGGTCAGGGATCGGCAAAAGCCGGCTGATCAACGAACTGCACAAGCCCGTTACCGCCCGTCGGGGATACTTTACGGTAGGGAAGTTTGATCTGGTCCACCGGGACATCCCCTATAACGGTCTGGCGGTGGCCCTCCGTGACCTTGTCCAGCAGATACTCACCGAAAGCGATGACAGGCTGGCCTACTGGCGCAACCGTATTAGCAATGCTCTGGGACCCAACGGCATACTGATGACCGAGATGGTTCCGGAACTGGAGCTGGTCATCGGCCCTCAGCCGCATCTGGCGGAAGTGGAGGCTTCAGAATCGGAACAGCGTTTCCGCCTGACCCTGTTTAACTTTATCCGGGTGTTCAGCCATGCGGATCACCCGCTGGTGCTGGTGCTGGATGACCTGCAATGGGCCGACTCAAGCACCCTGAAACTGGCCGACCTGTTGGTAAACCAGGTGGAAGGCGACCGCCTGCTGGTTGTTGGCGCCTACCGGGATAATGAAGTTACTCCTGATCATCCATTGATGCTGGCCCTGCAGGAAATGCAGGACACCGATGTGTACGTGACCAACATCGCCCTGGATGCGCTGTCCGTACCGGATATCTGTCGCCTGCTCTCTGACACCCTGATGGCAACCACCGGCGAGGTAGAACCCCTTGCCCGGGTAGTGCACCAGAAGACCGAAGGCAACCCGTTCTTCGTTGAGGAGTTTCTCAAGGATCAGCACCAGCGTGGTCATATCACCTACGACGCGACGGTGGGACGCTGGGTGTGGGATATTACCCGGCTGAGCGAACAGCAGATCACCGATAACGTCGCCGGCCTGATGACCCGCAAGCTGGAGAGTCTGCCAGCGGACAGCCTGGAACTGGTGCGCCTGGCGGCCTGTGCCGGCAACCGGTTCTCGGTGGCCATGCTGTCGATGATCACCGATCACTCCCCTGCCGTCGTGGCGTCGATCCTGGAAGCGCCGACCGAAGCGGGGCTTATCACGCCGACCCGGGACAGCTACCAGCTCACGGAGCTGGCCCGGGCCACAGATACCGGTCGCATTACCGTCGAATTTGCGTTTACCCATGACCGGATCCAGGAAGCGGCCTATCGGCTGCTGGACCCCGGCACACGCCAGATGACCCATCTGGAAATCGGTCGCCAGCTGCTGTACAACCTGGATCCGGTTGAGCGCAAGGATCGGCTGTTTGCCATCGTTACCCACCTGAATATGGCCGTCGCGCTCATTGACAACCCTGATGAGCTGCGAGAGCTTTGCCGTCTGAACCTGGAGGCAGGCTACCGCGCCCGCCAGGCTGCTTCCTACCCCATCGCCTACAACCATTTCCAGAAGTCAGTAATGCTGCTGGGAGAAGATGGCTGGCGTCAGGACTATGGCCTTGCCCTCAGCGCTTACAGTGCCGCTGCTGAAGCTGCGGCTTATGTGGGTGACGACAGGGGCCTTAAAGCGCTTGTCGATACCGGGCTTGAGAACGCCCATGACCTGCTCGGCCGCGTGGCCTTCCATGAAACCTGGATCAGCCACCTGATCACCCGGGGCGAGCTGCCCAAGGCCATCGACCTGGCACTGCCGCTGCTGGCCGAACTGGGCCACAAGTACCCGCGCCATCCCCGCCGCATCCATGTGATCTACAGGTTCCTGAAACTCAAGAGCCGCCTGAAGACCATCAATCTGGATAACCTGCGGGAACTCCCGGACATCAGCTTGCCCGAGCAGCGCGCCGCAGCCCGTATCGGTGCCGTCATCGGCAGTGCCGCGATGTTCGCCGAGCCTCTGCTGCTGCCGCTGCTATGCATCCGGGGTGCTGAGATGACGCTCGAATACGGTCACAGTCCCGAAACCATAACCAGTTTCTCAATACTGGGCATGATGTATGCCAGCGAACTGAACGACGCTGATACTGGCATGCGCCTGGGCAAGCTGGCCGTGGATCTCAGCGAGCGCTTCAATATGCGTCGCGGGCGGGCCCTGCATCTGTACGCCTCGCTGATCCAGCACTGGAAAGAGCCGCTGCACAGGACCTTCGATAACCTGCGTCAGGCCACCCGCATGTGCATGGAGAACGGCGACTTCGAATACGCCGTCCACGCCGCTACCATCCACGGTCAGTACCTGCTGCACGGTGATGGTGACCTTGAGAAAATGGATCACCAGACCTCCCAGGAATTGGCTGAGTTCCGGGCCCTGCATCTGGGATCAGTGCTGCATCACCATGAAGCCAGGTTGCAGCTGATTCGCAACCTGCGGGGGCTGAGCAAACAGCCTTCCGCTCTTGTTGGTGAAATCTACGATATTAACGAGATGCTCCCCAAACACCGGGAGGCAAAAGATAACGCCGTCATTGAGCACGTCCTGTCCAAAGCCATGTACCTGGAGTATCTGTTTGGTGACGAGGGCTACCAGGAGCAGAGTGCACGCACGGCCGTTCAGCTGACTGAAATCAAATATGGCACGGAAGGGTTCTATAGCAACCGCTGGACCCTTTTCCTCCGGGCCATGGTGCTGATCCGGGCGGCCCGCACCGTACCCACCCGCCGAGACCGTAAGGACTATCTCCACCGGGCTCGCCGGGACCTCCGCGCAATCCGCATCGAGGCTCGGAACAACCCGGTGAATATGGAAAACAAGTACCTGTTGCTGCAGGCAGAATTGCTGCGCTTCAAGGGCCGCGACTTCGAGGCCCACAAGGCCTTCGACCAGGCCATTGCTCACGCCCGCGAGCAGGGCTTTATTGATGAGCAGGCACTGGCCTGCAAGCTTTGCGGCGCCATGCATATGGCCGCAGGCCGAAGCACCATTGCCCTGCCCTATCTGAGCCGTGCACGGGACATTTATCGCCGCTGGGGCGCCCATGCCGTGGTGGACCACCTGGAGCACCGCTACCCGGAACTGACCGATGCCAGAGCGGGAGCAACCCACGCGGGAACCCGGGCCGTGCCCATGGCCGAAGTGGACATGACCTCCCTGATGAAGGCGCTCAGGGCGATTGCCGATGAGCAGATTCACAGCCGCATGGTTGCCGCCATTATCGATATCGCCATTGAATTCGCTGGTGCCCAGCGCGGCATCCTTGCCCTGCGGGATAGCGAAGGCAAACTGCGGATTGAGGCCGAAGCTACCGTGGACTCCCATGAAACGGTGATTCTGCAATCCTCGCCACTGGACCAGTGTGAAACCGTTTCCCAGGCCACGGTCAACTACGTCAGTCGCACCCTGGAAAGCGTAGTGGTCGCCGACGCGCTGGCGGTGAACAGCCCGGTGCCGGGACTGGACCGGGAGGAATACATCCTGCGGGAGCGGGTCCGCTCCATTCTGTGTATTCCCATTGCCATCGGCCAGGGCGACCAGCGCGCTCTGATCGGTCTGCTGTACCTGGAGAACAACCACCTCAGCAACTGTTTTACCGAAGCACGAATCGGCGCCCTGGAGATTATCTCGGTGGCAGCGGCCGGACGCCTGGAGCTGTCCCGCAAGGCGGCCATCGACGGACTGACCAACCTGTACAACCACGATTACTTCCAGAACATGCTGCGCCAGGAGCTGGCCAATGTAGCCCGCTTCGACCGTCAGCTGTCGCTGGTGCTGATTGATATCGACCACTTCAAGCAGTTCAACGATACCTGGGGGCATCAGCTCGGGGATCAGGTGCTGCGGGAAGTCGCCGATCTGGTCAAGGAGAACTGCAGGGAGAACGACACCGCAGCCCGCTATGGCGGTGAGGAACTGGTGGTGATCCTGCCCGGCGCCGGGCCGGAAGAAGCCGCCATGGTAGCCGAACGGATCCGCAAGGCCATCGAGCGCCATGAGGTGCGTATTGATGACGAGGTTCTGGGGGTAACGGTAAGCCTGGGCCTGGCAACAGCCGATGCGGTACGACCAGACCCGGAACGACTGATCAAACGGGCGGATACCGCCCTGTACAAATCCAAGGCCAACGGTCGTAACCAGCTCACGGTAGCAGGTTGACGGCCTAGAACCCAAACCTCACCCCGGCATAGAACGTCCGCCCCGGCGCTGGCTCGTAATAACGACCAGCGTTGGCGTTGATGCGGACATTCTCGTAGTAGTCTTCATCGAACAGATTGCGAATACCTCCGTATACGTCGAGGTTCGAGCGGCTGCCCAACCGCCAGATGTTGCCCGCTTTAAGATCAAACCGCCAGTGGCTGCCAACCTTTTCAGTATTGGCATCATCGGCGTAGAAGTCTCCTGTGTAGTGAGCTCCCACTTCGGCAAAACGCCCGCCTATTCCCTGCCAGGCCAGCGTGCCGTTCCAGAGAACCTCGGGCAGGCCGGGGAGATCATTGCCTGACAGATCGACGCCATCGACGGTGGTATACCTATCAAACCGATAGCGGACCAGGGTCAGGTTACTGCGCAGTTCCCAGCCCGGCAGCAGCGGGTAGCTCACCCCGGCTTCCAGGCCATCCCGGGAGGTACGGCCAGCGTTGCGGTAAAACGTACGTCCGCTATCGGCTTCAAAAGGGATCAGCTCGTCACTGACATCGACGGAGAACACGGCAAGATCGTATTCAAGCCCGGTATCAAAGAGACCGCGCAGGCCGGTTTCGTAATTCCACGCCTGTTGCGGCTCGATAACCGGATTGAAGCCGCCAAGGCCATCCGGGCGGGCGAATTCCGTATACGTCGGCGTCTCAAACGCATTACCAACGGTGGCGTACCACTGATGGCCAGGACGAAGCTGGTAGCTCAGCCCCAGACTGCCGGACCACTCCCGGAACGTGCGGTCGCCACTGTCGTCACTGCCATCCAGCAGCAGATCATCGTCAATCTCCATGGTAATACGATCGTAACGGGCGCCAGCACTCAGGGACCAACGGTTGCTCAAGGCCCAGTCACCCTGGGCGAAAATCCCGGCGCTGCGGGCTTTCTGGAGCTCATCGCCGGTGCGACTGGTCACCGCACCGGAAGGGCTGACAGCATGGCGATCACGGTCATCTTCCTGCCAACCCAGATCCGTCCCCAGTATCCAGTTCAGGGGCCGGCCCGCCAGGGTATCGTTCCGGCGGTACTCCAGGCTGCCGCCGTAGTAGTCTCGCTGATAATGGATCAGGCTGGAGCCGGGAAACGGCAACTGCTGCTCAAAATCACGCCAGCTGTAAAACACCCGGGCGTCGAGGGTTCCACCGGCAAACCCCCGATCCTGGTAATGGCTGCCTACCAGTTGCTGGTCCACCGACTGACCCGCGTCGAGTATCTCAGCAAAACGCCAGGCCTGACGCGGGCTCTGGCGGGCATCCTCACGACTCAGCCCACCCGGATCCTGGGCCTTGGGAATGTCCATCAGGTTCAACAACACGCTGACCGTCCGCTGGTCATCCAGTTGATAGCCCACCTTGCCGTTCAGCAGATATTTCTCCACCTCGCTCTGATCACGGTAGCCATCGGACCGCAACGCAGATGCACTGACGGAGTGAAACCAGTCCCCCTGCCGCCCGCCGGCCCGGACGCCCAGTTGCACTAACCCGTGGCTGCCGCCCTGCAGGTCAATCACCGGGGACTGCCTCATACGGCGGCCATCCACCGTCGTCACATCAATAACCCCACCAGCAGCATTACCGTATAACACCGATGACGGGCCGCGGATAACCTCAATCTGCTCGGCACTGGCCAGATCAATGGCGTCAATCTGTGCCTGCCCGTCCGGCAGGGTATAGGGAAAGCCGTCTACCCGGATATGAAGACCACGAATGCCAAAGGGCGCTCTGGCGCCAAAACCCCGGCTAGAGATCCGCTGGCCCTGGGCGAAGTTGTCCCGGTTCTGCAG
>JAJUHY010000058.1 GCA_029265735.1 Marinobacter segnicrescens
CCAAGCCCTTTTCCCCAAGGGAACTGGTCGCACGGCTGAAGGCCGTCTTACGCCGCACCACTCCGGCGGGGGTCGAGTCCCCCATTGAGGTAAATGGACTGGTTCTGGATCCGGTCGGACACCGGGTGTCCGGGCCCGACGGTTCCATCAGCATGGGGCCTACCGAATACCGGCTGCTGCAGTTCTTCATGACCCATCAGGAACGGGTCTATTCCCGGTCACAGTTGCTGGATCAGGTCTGGGGCGGCAACGTATATGTTGAGGAACGCACCGTCGATGTTCACATCCGGCGCTTGCGGAAAGCCCTCGGCGAACAATATGATCACCTGATCCAGACCGTTCGCGGTGCCGGATACCGTTTCTCGACCAAAGCTGCGTAGGTCAGTTTTTCCGCCTCCCGGACAGGTCTGGCACCCATGAACTACAAGTGGTCTCGTTATCTACGGCTGATCCTGGCTTTTCTGGCCGTAACCACCGGTGCCGGACTGGCTTTTGGCTACCCGGTCGAAGGCCTGCTGGCCGGTCTGTTCATCTACCTCACCTGGACACTGGCCCAGTCCCGTAAGCTCTACCAATGGCTGGCAAACCCGGGCACCGGCGAAGCCGCCCCGGAAAGCGTTGGCCTCTGGGGCGATATCTTCGACGGACTGCACAAGCTTCACCGCGGCCACCTGGCCACCCAGGACCGACTGCTGGCGCAGTTCAACCGCTTGCAGGAGTCCACCAACGCCATGCGCGACGGGGTCGTCATGACCGACGCCGAAGGCGTGCTGGAATGGTGGAACGGCTCGGCGGAGTATCTGCTGGGGCTCAAGCGTCAGACCGACCTGGGCCAGCCCATTCACAACCTGGTGCGGGCACCTGCCTTTCAGGTGTATTTCCGGCAACGGGACTACCGGGAGCCGCTGGAACTGCGGTCACCGGCGCGACCCCATCTGCATCTACAGATACTGATCAGCCTGTTTGGTGAGGACGACCGCCTGATCGTCGTTAAGGACGTCACCCGCCTCTTCCAGCTGGAACAGATGCGGCGGGACTTCGTCAGTAATGTTTCCCATGAGATGCGCACACCCCTGACCGTGATCAGCGGCTATCTGGAAACCCTGGTGGATAACAGTGAAGAGTTCCCTCCCCGCTGGCAGCGGGCCCTGCGCACCATGGCCCAGCAATCTGCCCGCATGGAATCCCTGATCACTGACCTGCTATTGCTGTCAAAGCTCGAAACCGGCGAAGACCACGGCATTGAGGCGGTGGTGGATGTGCGTGCCATGTGCCAGCAGATCAGCAACGACGCCCGGGCCCTCAGTGGTGACTCGGGCCATGAGTTCCAGCTGGATATCGGTGAGCGGCACTTCCTGCGTGGTGATGGCGATCAGCTTCGCAGCGCTTTCTCTAACCTAATTTTCAACGCCGTCAAATACACTCCCGCCGGTGGCAAAATTGAAATTCGCTGGCACACCGACCGGGAGGGGGCACACCTGTCAGTCAAGGACAGCGGTATCGGCATCGACCCGGTCCACATTCCCCGCCTGACCGAACGTTTCTATCGGGCCGACCCCAGCCGACACAAGGAAACCGGCGGTACCGGCCTGGGCCTGGCCATCGTCAAGCATGTGCTGCTCAACCACGACGCCAGGCTGGAGATACTCAGCCGCATTGGCGATGGCAGCGAATTTATCTGCCATTTCCCCCGGGAGCGACTGGCAGAGCCATTACCTGAGTCAGCGGCGGAAACCGGCGATGAAGTGTGACAGGTCCGCAAGCTTGGCCGGATCATCGTCCACAAGGCGCACGGTGACACTGACGAAGTCCGTATCCTGACGCTTGTCCACCGCCTGTAACTGATGAACGTACCCGTTGAGCCGTGCGACGCGGCCCTCCTCCAGCTCCATATCCACTACAGCCTGATCCAGAATGCCGGGGAAACTCTGATCCCGTTTCGCGATGACCCGCACTTCGGTCAGGGAAACATCCTTGATAACGCACTTGAGAACGCCGTCTGCGAAACGGATTGCGGCGACCACCAGCTTGCCCGATCGCCCGGCACGGGGACCTGAAGAGGCAGGGGCCGCAGGCTCAGCTACAGGCTTTTGGGTAAGGATACTGGCGGAGTCCCGGAAGACCTCCGGGCCGGTCGGCGCCACGCCCCTGCTCGCCATGGCGTCCCGCAGGGTACGCCCCATCACCTTGATTACCTTTTTGGTGAGCCCTTCGGGGCTGAAAGGCTTGCCCAGATATTCTGATACTCCCTCCCGCACCGCCTCGACTACGTGGCTCTTGTCGCCACGGCTGGTGATCATGATGAATGGCACCTGACGGTAGTTGTCTTCCCCCCGCATCCACTGCAGCAGTTCAAGCCCGGACATTTCCGGCATTTCCCAGTCGCACAGGATCAGGTCAAAGCGGGTGCGGGACATCAGCGACTGGGCCCTGCGGCCATTGGGCGCTTCGGTCACCTCGAAAACCGGGAAGCTCTGTCGCAGGGTTCTCCTGACCAGATCCCGCACAAAACTGGCATCGTCTACTACCAGCGCTCTCAGTACCGCCATTTATACCGCCCTGCCTTTGCCGGTGCCCGTAGCCGGTGGATTCGGCATGGGCTGTTGATCACTGTCCCGATCAGGATACTATAAAGCAGCCTGAGCAACCCGACGGAGAGGATTAAGTGGTCAATCATCAGCACCAGAGACACCGGATGTCATTCACCCCCAGTCAGCGCCGCCTGCGTTCGAGTCGTTACCTTGCCACCCTGGGCGCGGTCACGGCAGGCCTGCTGATGGCGTCGGCGGCGGTCGCCGAGACGGCGATCGTGCCGGTGGCGCCGGAAAACTTCGATCAGTGTCTGCGGGACATCGGTAAACGGGCGATTTCAGAAGGGGTCTCCACGGAAACCGCCAACCGCGTACTGGCAGACGTGGAATTTCTGCCCCGGGTCATCGAACTGGACCGGCGCCAGCCCGAATTCACCACCACCTTTGCGGATTACCTCGGTCGACGGGTGAATGAAACCCGCATCGAGAAAGGCCGGGAAATGCTTGAAACCCACCGTGACCTGCTCAACCGGGTCACCGAGGAAACCGGCGTGCCGCCTGCGTATCTGGTGGCCTTCTGGGGGCTGGAAACCAACTACGGCAGTTACTTCGGTAAAATGCCCGTGCCCAGCGCGCTGGCCACGCTGGCCTGTGATCAGCGCCGGGGCGCCTACTTCTCCGGGGAGCTGGTATCGGCACTGAAAATCATCGACGAAGGTGCTATAGAGCCCGAGCGCATGGAAGGCTCCTGGGCCGGTGCCATGGGTCACGTCCAGTTCATGCCGTCGGTTTTTCTGAAACACGCCACGGACGCAGATAATGACGGCCGCCGGGACCTCTGGGGCAGCATTCCGGACGCCATGATGTCCGCTGGCCGCTTCCTGCAAAGCATGGGCTGGGACCCGGATTACCGCTGGGGACGGGAAGTCATCCTGCCCGAGACGTTTGATTACTCACTGGCCGGCCAGGGCAGACGATCGCTGGCCCAGTGGAACGAACTGGGGGTTACTGACGTCTACGGACAGCCCCTGGCGGATGAGCCGATTCAGGCCAGCCTGGTTGTCCCGGCGGGACATCAGGGGCCGGCGTTCCTGGCCTACGATAATTTCCGGGTCATCATGGGCTGGAACCGGTCCGAGTTCTACGCCATAGCCGTGGGCCATCTTGCGGACCGCGTGGCCGGCGCGGGCGGTCTGGCGAATCCGCCTCCGGAAGATGCACCCACCCTCTCCCGGGATGATGTGCTGCGGCTGCAAACCGCACTGAACGAGCGTGGGTTCGAGGCGGGCAAACCCGACGGTATCATCGGTCCGGCCACACGTTCGGCCATTCGCCGCTATCAGGCCAGTGCAGGACTGATCGCCGATGGTTTCCCGGGGCTGGAACTGCTGGACAGTCTGGGCGTCACACCATCGTCATCGTAAATCCGATTACCCGGTAATCGCCGGAGACAGGTGTTATGGATTCCATTACCCAGGCCGCCCTTGGTGCCTGTATTGGCGGCGCCGTGGGGGGCCGTATTCTGGGTCGTTCTGCGCTGGTAACAGGTGCGCTTCTGGGCACACTGCCGGACCTGGACGTGGTGATTGACTACGGCTCCGCCGTCGCCAACTTCACCCAGCACCGGGGCTTCAGCCACTCCCTGTTCGTACTGATTCCGGTGGGGGTTCTGCTGGCGCAGGCCCTGCACCGCTGGCGCCCCCAGCTAAGCCGGGGGCGCTGGCTGGCCTTTACGCTGCTGATACTGATCACTCACCCGTTACTGGATACCCTGACCACCTACGGCACCCAGCTTTTCTGGCCCATTGGCCCACCCCTGGCCACCAACAGCATCTTTATCATTGACCCACTGTACACTCTGCCTCTGTTGTTTGCCGTCATCTACGCCATCGCCCGACCGCCAGCAGTACGGGCCCATCTGGCAGGTCTGGGGCTGTCGTCCCTGTATCTGATCTGGGCATTCGGGGCTCAGGCCATGGTCGAACGGCATGTAGAGCAGGAACTGGCCGGCCAGGGGTTACAGAATGCGCCACGGATGATTCAGCCCATGCCATTTACTACGCTGCTGTGGCGGGTGACCGTATTGGCCGACGAGGCACGCCTGGAAATCGTTACCGGGCCGCTGGAAACCCACCGCCCGCTGGCGGTCGAACGTTTCCCCCGCAATACTGTCCTTCTGGGCGAACTGGCCGACCTGCCGGAAGGTCAGCGACTGCTCTGGTTTACCCGGGGTTTTCTGGACGTAAACCTCGAAGGCGGCAGCCTGCAGGCCACGGATATCCGCCTGGGCCTCCCCGGCGTTCACCCGTTCACCTTCGAACTGGCGCGTCAGGATGAGGAAGGTCTCCTGGTACCCGCCACCAGCGAGTTAATGCCGCGCCCGGCCATGGATGAAGATGCCCTGCGGGCCTTCTGGCTGAGACTCACCGGTGAAGCAGCGGTACTCTGCCTGGCCAGCCTGCAGGCCCTGCCCGACGGCGAGCACTGTTCCTGATATGCGACTCGATGCTTATCTTTCCCGGTGCACGCCGCTCTCCCGCAAGGAAGCCCGGCGGGCCATCATGGCTGGCCGCGTCGAGGTTGCAGGCGAGCCGGTTAAAAAGGCCGCAGAACCGGTGCCGCAGGAGGCGCAGGTAACCCTCGACGGGCAAGCGGTAACCCTTCCCGGCCATGTCTATCTGATGCTGAACAAGCCCGCCGGCATTCTGAGCGCCACTACCGATGCCGTTCAGCCGGTGGTCAACGACCTGCTGCCGGACGATCTCGCCACCCGGCTGCATCCTGTTGGCCGGCTGGACCTGGACACCACCGGACTGCTGCTTATGACGTCGGATGGCGCCTGGTCCCACCGGATCACCTCTCCCCGGCATCACATTCCCAAGACCTACCGGGTGACCCTGGCGGAGCCGTTGAGTGCTGATGCTCGCCAGCAGCTGGAAAAGGGTGTGCACCTTCGTAACGACGACCAGTCGACGCGCCCGGCATTGGTGGAACTGGTCAGTGAGCGCATTATCGATCTGACCATCACCGAGGGACGCTATCACCAGGTCAAGCGCATGCTGGCAGCGGTCGGCAACCATGTGGAGGCCCTGCACCGGCACCGTATCGGCACACTGGAACTGGACGTTACCCTGGCGGCAGGGGACTTCCGCCACCTGACTGAGGCGGAAATTCAGAGTCTGACAGGGGGTTAGCCCAGAGGCTCGAAACGGCCGGCCCTGAGGTTCTTGCGCACCTTACCAGCCTCAAACACTTCTCCGTTCATGGTGATATAAACACCGGGGGGCAGCAGGCTGACTGCCGCCATGGCAAAGCCGAGATTGAACACCGCATCACTGCGCCGCATCCGGGCCGGTTGCATGGCTCCGAACAGCACAATCACCTTGTCGCGGATATCGCTGAGGGCAACGGCGGTCTGATCCATGGTGTCGGTACCGTGGGTAATCACCACCCGTTGTTCCGAACAGGCAGCGACCGCGGCGCGGATGGTGGCCCGATCGTGGTCGGTCAGCTCAAGACTGTCCTTGCGGCACAGTTCAGTGATCTGCCAGGGCGTGGTGACGTTGGCCTCTGCCAGCAGCTCCGGCAACAAGCTATCCCCCACCTCAAACTCACTGTTGGCATCGTGGTAAACCTTGTCGATGGTGCCACCGGTGGTGAACAGATGAATCATTACTGCCTCCTGTAAGCGGGTAACGCAACCGGGCTGACAGCCCTGTTTCAGATTCATCCATGATAGCGAAAATCAGGTCCGGCCTCTCTCTGATACAGGTCAACTCATGGCCAGGCATCCGACGCTACACTGCCATCAGGCTGGACTTTTACTGCGCACCGGAGGCACTCCATGAACCGACCCTTTGCCGACTTACAGTTACTGGATCAGATTGCGGCCCGAGAGCCTGCGTTCGATCACTGGCGCCGGGGGTACGGTGTGATTCGCCATTTGCCGGACACCCAGCATCAGGTGCTCAACCTGGCCTCCCAGCTGGTGGCGGAAGGAAAGCAACCGGACGCTGCCTCGGTGTATCAGATACTCACGGCGCTGGATTATCTGACCAGCGCGGGCTTGTGGCTGGTGGCCCATATGACCTATGCCGACCGGGTACGGCTGGATGGATCGCCGTTGTCCGCCGCCGATTTCAAAGCCCGGCCAGAAGGCCATACCGGCGGCGCGCTCAATATGGTGCCGGGTTACGCCGCCTACCTCGCCCTTAACGCCCTCACCGGAGAAACCCGCAGCTGGCTGATGGGACAGGGACACTGCGTCGCCGCCATTGACGCCCTGAACGTGCTGACCGGTAACCTGAACCCGGAGCAGGCCGCCCGTTATGGAGGACCAGGCGGGCTGGATCATCTGGTGGCAGACTTCTACAGCTACCAGCAGCAGGCCGACGGCCGTACCGAGGCGCCTCTGGGCAGCCATGCGAACCCCTACACCGCCGGAGGTATCAGCGAAGGCGGCTACCTTGGCTTTGCGGAGCTGCAGTACGTGCACATGCCTCTGCCGGGGGAATCGCTGGTGGCCTTTCTATCCGACGGGGCGGCAGAAGAACAACGGGGCAGTGACTGGGCCGCCCGCTGGTGGCGGGTAGAAGACAGCGGCCTGCCGCTGCCGGTAATGATTGCCAACGGACGTCGTATCGAACAGCGCACCGAGCTGGGCACTCGCGCCGGTCTGGAAGGTTTTATGACCCATCTGCGGCGCAACAACTTTGATCCCATCCGGTTCGACGGCCGCGATCCGGCAGCGTTCGTGTGCACCCTGTTCACCATGGAACAGCGCCTGAAAAAATCCAGTCGCGAGTACCACCAGGGCCTGCGGGAATATCCGTTGCCCATTCCCTACGGTATCGCCGAGACCACCAAGGGATACGGCTTTTACGGGGCTGGCAGCAACGCCTCCCACAACCTGCCCCTGCCCGGCAACCCCCGGTTGGATACCCGGGCCCGGGACCTGTTTAACGAGCACGCCAGCCAGCTGCATGTACCCGAGGCCGAGTTGCAGGCAGCCATTGCCACCCTGAACAATCATCAGCGCCAGCAGCGCCCCCGGGAAAAAGATCATCCCCTGGCCCTGCGCAATCCCTCAGCGCCGGCGCTGCCTTCCCTGTCACCCCGGCGTGAAACCTGCTCCCCGATGCTGGCAGTGGACGAGTTCTTCCAGGCCCTGGTCGCCGCCAACCCGCAGTTGCGCCCGCGGGTCGGAAACCCCGATGAGCTGGCCAGTAACCGGCTCACCGGCATCCTGCACAGCCTGCGTCATCGGGTTGACGATCCGGAGATTGATACCGAAGCGGTCCACGGCAAGGTCATCACCGCACTGAACGAGGAAGCGGTGGTCTCGGCCTGTCTTGGCAACAAGGGCGGGCTCAACCTCGTGGCCAGCTACGAGGCATTCTGCGTCAAGATGCTGGGGGCCATCCGCCAGGAAATCATCTTCGCCCGCCATCAGAAAGAGCTGGGACGGCCCGCTCGCTGGCTCGGGTTTCCGGTGGTGGCCACCTCACATACCTGGGAAAACGGTAAAAACGAGCAGTCTCACCAGGACACCACCTTCTGCGAAGCCCTGCTGGGTGAGATGAACGACATGGTCCGGGTTGTGTTCCCCGCCGACTACAACAGCACCCTGGCCCTGCTGCCGGAGATTTACAGCAGTCGCGGCGAGCTGGCTTGCATGGTGATTCCAAAGCGGGACCGACCCTGCATTTTCACGGAAGAAGAGGCCCGCAACCTGGCCCGGGCCGGTGCCCATGTGGTGGACGAGGACCTGTCAGAAGGCACCCCGCTGCTGTTAATTGCCAATGGCGCCTATCAGCTCTCAGAGCTGGTCCAGGCCTGCGAGCGCCTGCGGGACACCGGCACTCCGTTTCGGCTGGTCTATGTGCAGGAACCGGGGCGCTTCCGGCACCCCCGGGACCGCTTCGAAGCCAAGGTTTGTGTGACGGACGAGGAGCTGGAACAGATCATACCGGGCCATTACCACCACCGGGTGGTGCTGACCCATATGCGCCCGGAAGTCTTCCGCGGACACGCCAGTCGTCTTTGCGGTGACCCTGCCCGCAGCCAGGTGCTGGGGTACATCAACCGGGGCGGCACCCTGGATGAAGCGGGCATGCTGTTCGCGAACCGGTGCAGCTGG
>JAJUHY010000298.1 GCA_029265735.1 Marinobacter segnicrescens
GCCTGCTGACAAGAGTTCCCGGATCGTTTCCATACTCATTTTCCTGATTACGGAACCCCTCAGGGTTCGCGGTGTTCTGTCTGGCCGGCACGGGTGCGTCCGCGCCGGACCACCTTAAAGTCGGTTTACCGGCGTCAGTTCAGTGATCAGCTTCATGCCCGTGACCAGCTGATCGATCTGGAAATGGGGCTGCAGGCGGATGATCGAGAAGAACTTGCCCGGGTCTCCGGCCTTGGCCTTAACCGTCACATGAGCATCCCGCAGCGGGAATCGTGCGCGCATCTCGTCAGATGCCCCTTCACTGGCCATGGTGTACGTACGCAACCACTTGCGAAGCTGCTCTTCGCAATCCTCCGGCGTGCGATAGCCACCCACACGGTCGCGCCCCATGACTTTCAGATAATGGGCGAAACGGGAAACACACAGGGTGTAATGGAGCATTGCCGACAGCCGGGCACTCATCTGGGCGGCAACATCCTCATAGGCCGTCGGCCGCTGCACCGATGGCACCGAGTGAAACGCCAGCATTTCCGTATTGGCGAGGGGCGACAGCGGCAGAAAACCTTCTTCTGCCAGCGCCCGCTCCATGCGATCGGTAATCTGCCAGTCCACCGCATGCCGGCTGGGGAACATCTCCCCCGTACTGGTAAAGCGCTGAATGGCGGGCAGGTTGTCCACCACCCCGTGGGCCACCTGACCCGCACGGAAGCCGCGAATCTGGGCGAACCAGCCGGATTCGCAGAAGGCCCGGATCGCTACCGCGCCAAACCCGAAGCAGGCCGGACCCCAGAGGTAATCCTGTTCGACCCTTCGTCCCGCTTCCCGGAAGCGGAACTGCTCCGGTCCTTCTCCGGGCCCGGGATAGGGTGCCCGCAGTAGCATTCGCGGCATGGCCAGGCCGAGGAAGCGGGCATCTGCTTCGTCTCGCAGCGACTGCCAGCGGGCAAGCTCGGGCTGGCTGAAGTGGCTGTCAAGATCGCTGACAGCGGTCAGGTCGGCGAACCGGTCGACGCCGAAAAAGCTCGGATCCGCGTTGACGATGATCGGCGCAAACGCTGCCGCACCAACCTTGGTCAGCTCCCGCAGAATGTCCATATTGGACTGACCGCCTTCGGTCCGGTGGCTGACGGTCCAGGCGCCCAGCAGCAGGCCATAGGGCTCACCGCCAGGATTGCCGAACTCTTCCGAGTAGATCTTGGCGAACAGACGGGAGTGATCAAACTCGATGGCGCGGGTCAGATCCTTGCGCACCTCGTTCCAGCTCAGGTCCAGTAGTCGGATTCGCACCAGCCCGTCGTTGTCGCTTTCCACAACTTGGTCCGTGAGCAGCTGCAAACCGCGCCAGTTGGCTTCCAGCGTCTGAAACACAGAGTGATGAAGGATGGCGTTAAGCTGCTGCTCCAGTAACTGATCCAGACTGACCAGCATGGAGGCCAACAGCGCGGTAATGTCCTGCCGGGTCCACTGACGCTCAGGATCGACACGGCCGAGCAACAGCAGCAATGCCTGCAGATCGTCCGCTTCCGCCACCAGGCGTTCGGCAAAGCCCCTGTCGGGTACAACCGAAGCTTTGACCGGCGCCTGGTGGTCAAGATAGTCCCTGTCAACGAAGCTCAGTGCTACGCCCATGAAGCATCCCTGCTTAACATCCAATACAGCTTTTCCGGCTCCGGAGAGCCGGTTCGTCAGTTACCCATTTCCGGAATTTTTGCCACCAGGCGAAGCGAGGTGGTCAGTTCTTCCATTTGCAGCCAGGGCCGCAGCCAGGCAATGGCGTTGTAGGAACCCGGACGGCCGGGGATTTCCCGCACCTGAACCCGGGCATCCGCCAGCGGGAACTTGGCACGAATTTCCTGACCACCGCCTTCGGATGCGTTGACGTAGTTCAGAATCCAGCGGTTCAGCCAGTGCTCAACGTCTTCCGCTTCCATAAACGAACCGATCTTGTCCCGGGCCATGACCTTCAGGTAATGGGCAAAGCGGGAGGTCGCCATCATGTAGGGCAGACGCGCCGAGATAGCAGCGTTCGCGGTGGCATCCGGATTGTCGTAAACCTTCGGTTTCTGACAGCTCTGAGCACCGAAGAATACTGCGTAGTCGGTATTCTTGTAGTGACACAGAGGCAGGAAGCCCAGCTTGCTCAGCTCTGCTTCACGGCGATCGGTAATGCCGATTTCAGTCGGGCACTTGAGGTCCGGATCACCATCGTCGCTCTGGAAGATGTGTGCGGGCAGGCCTTCCACCTTGCCGCCGCCTTCAGCACCACGAATGGCGGTACAGAAGCCGTACTTGGCGAACGCGTTGGTCATGCGGGATCCCATGACGTAGGCGGCGTTCATCCAGCAATAGTCTTCATGATCCGGCGTCAGCGCCATGCCGGACTCCGGATCCAGCTCGAACTCCTCGTAGCCGAACTCTTCCACCGGACGGGTGGCCTGGCCATAGGGCAGGCGCGCCAGCACCCGGGGCATGGTCAAAGTGACGAAGCGAGAGTCTTCGCTCTCACGGAACGACCGCCACTTGGTGTATTCCAGCGATTCGAAGACCTTTTCCAGGTCACGGGGCTTGGAAAGTTCAGTCCAGTCGTCGAAACCGAACAGCCCCGATCCGCCCGCAGAGATAAACGGACAGAATCCAGCCGCCGCCACGTTGGACATGAGGCTGAGGGTTTCAATATCGTTCGGATGATTGGTGAACTGATAGTCACCGATCATGGCACCGTACGGCTCACCGCCTGCCGTGCCGAATTCCGACTCGTAGATCTTCTTGAAGATCTGGCTCTGGTCGAATTCCACCGCCTTGGACAGATCCTTGTGCAGCTCTTTTTTGCTCACATTGAGCATGCGGATCTTCAGAGTGGCGCTGGTTTCGGAGTTGCTGACCAGGTGGTGCAGCCCGCGCCAGGACCCTTCCAGCTGCTGGAACTCCGCCTGGTGCATGATTTCGGACAGCTGCGTAGAGATCAGCTTGTCGATCTGGGCGATGGCCTGACGGAAGGTAATGGTCAGGTTTTTGTTCCAGGTGACTGTACCCTTCATGGCCTCTTCGGCCAGCGTGCGGATCAGCTCCCGGGCACGGTCACTTTCTGTCTGTTTGGTCGCACCGATGGCCTGATCC
>JAJUHY010000321.1 GCA_029265735.1 Marinobacter segnicrescens
GTTCTCGGGGCTCTTTAGGAGCGCAAAAACCGCTGCAAATCCGGACGCTTAAGGCACATGGTAAACCCGAAGGAACGAGGCCGACGAATGCTGTCTCTGGGACTCTGTGATCGTAAGGAGGGTGGCTCGGTGACTATCGAGTTTATCATGCTGTTTCCTTTCATCATGGCGATGCTTTATGCGGCAGCTATTTATGGGGTCACGTTCTTCGCCAAATACCAAATTCAGGATGTGGTTGATCGTGCCGTAGCCTCTGGCCTTTACGTGGACCGCTCTGCTTTCGCCGCCGCCGATATTTCGGCGGCAGTGGAAGCCAGAGCAAGTAAGACTTTAGAAGGCCTGAAAAATAATCTACCGGAAAGCTGGCGGGGGCGACTTGAGGGTGGATGTGAACCTGACGTTATTGGTGACATTGACGTCATTCTCTGCTCTCTGACCTATCCGAATTTTAAGACAAATCCAATCACGCCGAGCTTGAATTTCGGATGGTTGGGAACGTTTCCGCCCTTGCCGGATGCGTTGACTGTAGAGGCCAGGGCCGCATTCTGACCGCGAGCCAGTAAGCCCTGAATAAAGGACCATCCCGGAGGGGGACATGGGAACTCGAGTGTTATATGCGCTGCCAGCGCTGTTGCTGGCGGCTTTGGCTCTGATCCTTGCCTTGGTGGGATTAAGCCGCGAACCAGAACCGGCACCGCCGGGTGCGTCGCCCTCACAGCACGCGGAGGAGGCGCGCTCCAAATCGGCGTCCATGCATCGATACTGGGCTTTGGCTCAGGCGGTGCCGGCTGGGGAGCCGCTTACCGAAAATATGCTGGTGGAGGTATCGTCAGCGTCACCGTTGCCTGACGGCCTTGGTGCTGATCAGGATCTCGTAGGTAAGTCACTTAAGCAAGACGCACGAACTGGGGAAATATTGACTCAGCGCCATTTCGATGACAGCGGCCGGCCTCTGCCGGACGTGGTGCCGGAAGGCTTCCGCGCCTTGGCTATTTCCGTTGATAACGTGGTTGGTGCCGGTGGTTTGTTGCAACCAGGAGATCGGGTGGATGTTCTTTCCGCTTTTAAACGTGGTGGAGACAAAAAAGGCCCCGCCGCCCTGGTGATACAAAAGGACCTGGAGGTCCTGGCAGTGCATGGCGAGTTGGCGGATGGCCCTCCACAAAAAGAAGAGGATCGTCGGCGTAACTCCAATAACACAGTGGTTTTAGCGGTGCCGGAGGAAAAAGTCACCGGTCTGCTTCTGGCTTCCACGGAGAGTACCTTACGTCTGGCAGTGGTCGGGTCTGGTGTTCGTGCCCGTGTTGAAGATGACCCGTTACTTGCTGAAGACGGGGAGCAAGCTGAACTCGTGTTGGCGAACAACGGCACGGAAGCGGAACCCACAGCAAAACCCTTCTATCTCGAAGACTTCTTCCCTAAAGAAAAGCAGCCTGCCAGAGCGCCGGTGGTGCGCCGGTCACCCGGTCATCGGGTACAGGTATTCGAGGGATCCGAAGCGAGGAGCACCTATGTACGCTAAATACGGGCTGCGCCTGCTGCTGGGCGGGCTGATGACATTGATGACGTTGCTGGTTCAGGCCGATGAAAGCCTGTCTCCGTCGACGACCTTGGCTCCGGGGGATCAGAAAGTTCTGGCTTTCCCGTCTCAAGTCACCAAAGTTGCGACCTCTGATCCGGAGGTGGCGACCCTCACTGTTAGCGGCACCCAGGAACTGCTGTTGACGGCAAAAAAGGAAGGGTCGGCGGAGTTGACTGTCTGGTTGAGAGGCAATGATAAGCCTTTGCGTAGTGTGGTAGTGGTTGCCACTACCCAGGGTGCTGCCCTGCCTTTCGGCACCCAGGTGCAAACCGAGATTCGTGTATTGGAAGTCAATCGTTCCGAGCTGAACAGTCTGGGTGTGTACTACGCTAACTTGTTCAATGGCGGCGACACGGCGATCGGGGTATCCCCTCCTGGAAATGGTTTTCGAGGTTTTCCCGGCACGGGAAGCGCCCAGGCAGGGCTGAGTAATGACGGATTCAGTCTGTTTCGTATCGGCGCTAACTCGCTGACCATTATCGACGCCCTGGAGTCTGGTGGATTCGCCTATACATTGGCCGAGCCCTCCTTGACCAGCTTGAGTGGCCAGAGTGCCTCGTTTCTAGCTGGTGGCGAGTTTCCCGTACCGACTCGTAACGACAACAATGGCGTACAGATTGAATATAAAGAGTTTGGTGTCGGCGTAACGCTTACACCCACAGTTATCAATGGCCAGCAGATCATTCTTAAGGTGGCACCGGAAGTCAGCGAGCTGGATTATTCCGCGGGCGTACAAACCGGAGGCGTCCAGGTGCCTGGGCTGCGCGTTCGCCGCTCTGAAACCACGGTATCGCTGGCGCCTGGAGAGACCTTCATTATCAGTGGGTTGGTCAGCCGCAGCACCGTTAATAGCAGCGACCGCATTCCGGGACTGGGGAATATTCCCATCCTGGGGGCGTTCTTCCGCTCCAGCCGTATTTCCCGGGATGACAAAGAGCTGGTTATGGTGGTGACGCCGCATCTGGTGACACCGCGTAAACCGTCAGACCCGCCACTGGTTCTCCCGGGCGCTGCTTATCGGGAAAGCAGCACCGGCTGGTTCGACATGGCCACGGAACCCCGCCGTGGCTCGCGTCCCATTCGTCACGGAGTGAGTTGGTGAGCGCTATGGCGGACAACGAAATCATTCTGTCGGTAATCGATGATACCAGCCTCA
>JAJUHY010000317.1 GCA_029265735.1 Marinobacter segnicrescens
CTGCTTGCGGCTGCGGGCCCGATCCACCGCTGCGCGGATGTCCTTGACTCCGGACAGTACCGCCGACAGGGTCTCATAACCAAGATCACCGACGGTGGCCAGCAGATGGGCAAAAGTGGTCTTCCCTACACCCGGCGGCCCCCACAAAATCATGGAGTGCAGCTGACCTTGCTCCACCGCCCGGCGCAGGGGCTTGCCCGGCCCAACCAGGTGGGTCTGCCCCACGTATTCTTCAAGATTCCGGGGGCGCATCCGGGCCGCCAGGGGTTCGAAGCCGCGCTGATCCCCGAACAGATTTTCCTGCATTACTGTAGATCCTGAATCACATCCACAGAGTCAGGGTAGTCCAGCTCGAAGGTGGTCATCGGCACAGGTTCATTGATGCGAATGTTACCGAACTCAAGCTCGGTAAGCTGAGCCAGGGAGTCTTCCAGGCGCATGGCCTGCAGTTCCTCGTCATGGAAGATCAGAGTCAGCGCAATAAACAGAGAGTCTTCGTTTCGCGGCACCAGCGTGTACTCCCTGGTGCTGTCGCCATAACGGGCTTCGGTGATGTCGTAGTTTTCGGACAGACCATCGGTCTCGCCGCTCAGTAACAGCGCGGGGGTGCTGCTCATCTGGTCATCCAGGGTCTGCACCGTCACCTGTTCCAGATCCGGGTCGTAAAGCTCAACGGTCTTGCCGTCACTGACGATGATCTGATTGGCGGGCGGATCCGTTTTCCAGTAGAACAACCCCGGGCGTCTGGCTTTCAACTCACCGCTGGATTCCTGCATGACGCGGCCCTGCTCATCTGAAATCACCTGCGTAAAGGCAGCCTGAAAAGTGGTATAACTGCTCAGAGCCTGCGCCAGACGATCAGCGGCCTGTTCCGCCGCTGCAGCGACTCCGGTACCCAACACAAACAGCACTGATACTGCTAAAACCCGACCCTTTCTGATCATTCACTACCTCCTGGCAACTCAGGCTTTTGGGGGTGGCGGTGCCAGCACTTCCCGGGCACCGTTATGGCCGGCCGCACTGACAACACCGGCGGCCTCCATGGCATCCACAAGGTTCGCGGCCCGGTTATAGCCAATTTTGAATTTACGCTGCACGGACGATATGGATACCCGACGCCCTTCGGTGACAAACGCTACCGCTTCGTCGAACAGGGCATCACTTTCATTGTCGCCACCCTCAGTCAGGGTGGGCACTCCCGGCAAATGTTCACCTTCCGCCCCATTCAGGACATCGTCAATGTACTCCGGTTCCCCACGGGCCTTCCACGCATTGACCACGCGGTGTACTTCGTCGTCATCCACAAAGGCCCCATGGACCCGCACCGGCAACCCGGAACCTGGTGGCAGATAAAGCATGTCGCCATGGCCCAGCAATTGCTCTGCCCCACCCTGATCCAGCACCGTACGGGAATCGATTTTTGACGAAACCTGGAACGAAATCCGTGTCGGAATGTTGGCCTTGATCAGACCGGTGATCACATCCACCGACGGACGCTGGGTGGCCAGAATGAGGTGAATACCCGCCGCCCGGGCTTTCTGGGCAATACGGGCGATCAGCTCTTCCACCTTCTTGCCGACGATCATCATCATATCGGCGAATTCGTCGATCACCACGACGATAAAGGGCAACGTATCAAGCTCTGGCCGCTGCTGCTCCTCGTTGTCGAGATACTCATCCGGCTTCCAGAGCGGGTCCAGCAAAGGCTCTCCCGCTGCCCGGGCGTCCTTTACCTTGCGGTTATAGCCCGCCACGTTCCTTACGCCCAGACTGGCCATCAGCCGGTACCGGCGCTCCATCTCCGCCACACACCAACGCAGAGCATTGGCGGCGTCTTTCATATCGGTGACCACTGGGGACAGCAGATGGGGTATGCCCTCGTAGATGCTCAGCTCCAGCATCTTGGGGTCGACCATGATAAAGCGAACTTCATCCGGGGTGGCTTTCAGCAGCATGCTCAGCAGCATGGCGTTCACGCCCACGGACTTGCCCGAGCCTGTTGTACCGGCCACCAGCAGGTGAGGCATCTTGGCCAGGTTCGCAACGACAGGATTACCACCGATGTCGTTGCCAAGGGCGAGAGTCAGTGCAGACGAGGATTCCGAGAAGACCCGGGCCCCGAGTACCTCACTCAGACGGACGATCTGCCGCTTTTCGTTGGGAATCTCGATTCCCACCACGGACTTGCCGGGGATGACTTCCACCACGCGAACGCTCAGCACCGCCAGGGAGCGGGCCAGATCCTTGGCAAGGTTGGAGATCTTGCTGACTTTAACCCCTGGTGCTGGCTTGATTTCAAAACGGGTTATCACCGGCCCCGGGTTCACTTCCACCACTTCTACTGAGACACCGAAATCCCCCAGTTTCTCTTCCAGCAACCGGGACATATGTTCCAGCGACTCTTCGGAATAGCCCTTCTCCTGATGTTCATCGGGAGGATCCAGCAAGGTGATTGGCGGAACCGGAGTTTCCAGGTCCTCAAACAGCGACGCCTGCTTCCGGGTCTTTTCCTTCTCCGCTTCGCTGGTTTCGTCCCGCTTGAAGGGCGAAATCTTCAGCTTGCCTCTGGATGCACCCGCTGGCCGGGGCTGGGCTACGGACTCGGGCTCTGGCTCCAGATCATCCCGGGAGCTGAAGCTCTCCAGCATTACAGGTTCATCGTCCTCGGGCCGGCGGCGGCCGGACTCCGGCTGGTCGGCGGCCACCCCGGTATCTTTACCGCGACGGCCAAAGGGCCAGATCTTCTTCCACCAGGACGGGCCCGAATCGTCCACTTC
>JAJUHY010000306.1 GCA_029265735.1 Marinobacter segnicrescens
ATCCGCGACATTCCTTACAGCTCCAATGCCACGGATGTGGCTTCCGCGGTGATCGCGCTGGCGCGCAAGCTGCGCCTGACCGTGGTGGCGGAAGGAGTGGAGACGCCCCTCCAGCTGGAGTTCCTGTATCAGGCTGGCTGTACCCACTGTCAGGGCAACCTGTTCAGCCATCCGCTGGATGAGGACTCCCTGATCAGCTACCTGGTTAATCAGTACGAGCAAGCACTGATTCCCTGAGCAGTGCGCACAATTCCGAAGTCCGTCAGAAGGCGCGCCGATGGTAATGGAGCGGGACAAACGGTAAAATCCCGCCCTTGCAGGAGCCAGGTGTTCTGAATTTGCAGCCGGCCCTGAAAGTCTTCATCGTGAGGGCAGCGGCGTTCTCCCATCAGAGGCGACCACTGTCCCACGGACACGTCTGCTACGGGTAACCATTTGTCTGTGACTGAACTGAGCCGCATTCGTAACTTCTCGATCATCGCCCATATTGACCATGGCAAGTCGACACTGGCAGACCGCTTTATTCAGGTCTGCGGTGGCCTCACCGACCGCGAAATGGCGGAACAGGTGCTGGATTCCATGGATCTGGAGCGAGAACGGGGCATCACCATCAAGGCCCAGAGCGTCACCCTGAACTACAAGGCGCGGGACGGGGTCGAGTACAAACTGAACTTTATCGACACCCCGGGCCACGTTGACTTCGCCTATGAGGTCTCCCGCTCATTGTACGCCTGTGAAGGTGCTCTTTTGGTGGTCGATGCCGGGCAGGGGGTTGAAGCCCAGTCCGTGGCCACCTGCTACACCGCCATTGAGCAGGGGCTGGAAGTAGTGCCGGTACTGAATAAAATGGACCTGCCCCAGGCCGAGCCGGAGCGGGTCGCCAAGGAAATCGAAGACATTATCGGCATTGAGGCCCAGGACGCGGTACGCTGCAGCGCGAAGAGCGGCCTTGGCGTTGAGGATGTGCTGGAAGACCTGATCCGCAAGATCCCGCCCCCCGAAGGGGACGTCAAGGCGCCGCTGCAGGCGCTGATCATCGACTCCTGGTTCGACAACTATCTGGGCGTCGTGTCACTGGTGCGCATCCGGGAAGGGGTGTTGCGCAAGGGTGACAAGATCCAGATCAAATCCACAGGCAAAGCCTGGAGCGCGGACCGGGTGGGTATTTTTACCCCGAAACTGAAAGACACCGGCGAGCTGAGTGCCGGGGATGTGGGCTTTGTGGTCGCTGGCATCAAGGACATTCACGGCGCGCCGGTGGGTGACACCATTGTGCACCAGAAATACGCCGACGAAACCCCAGTGATTCCCGGTTTCCAGAAAGTGAAACCCCAGGTTTATGCCGGTTTGTTCCCGGTAAGCGCAGACGATTACGACGACTTCCGTGATGCGCTGGAAAAACTCACTCTCAACGATGCATCGTTGTTTTATGAGCCGGAGAACTCAGACGCTCTGGGCTTTGGCTTCCGCTGTGGTTTCCTGGGCATGCTGCACATGGAAATTATCCAGGAGCGGCTGGAGCGGGAATACGACATTGATCTGATTACCACCGCGCCCACGGTTATCTACGAAGTGGTGACCCGTGGCGGCGAACTGGTGTCTGTGGACAACCCATCGCGGCTGCCGGATGTGGGCTCCATTGAAGAAATGCGTGAGCCCATCGTCGAGGCCAGCATTCTGGTACCCCAGGAGCACCTGGGTAACGTGATTGCCCTGTGTGAGGAAAAGCGCGGTGTTCAGAAAAACATGCTGTTCCTGGGCAACCAGGTTCAGTTGATTTATGAGCTGCCCATGGCGGAAGTGGTGCTGGATTTCTTTGACCGGGTGAAATCCGCCAGCCGGGGCTTTGCTTCTCTGGATTATCAGTTTGTACGGTTCCAGCCTGCCAATCTGGTGCGTCTGGATGTGATGATCAACGGCGATCGGGTTGATGCCCTGGCGCTGATCGTGCACCGGGACCAGGCCCATCACCGGGGCCGTGCCCTGATCGACAAGATGAAAGAGCTGATTCCCCGGCAGATGTTCGACATTGCGATCCAGGCTGCCATCGGCAACCAGATAGTGGCCCGGGTGACCGTCAAGGCGCTGCGTAAAAACGTAACCGCCAAGTGTTACGGTGGCGATATCAGCCGGAAGAAGAAGCTGCTGCAGAAGCAAAAGGAAGGCAAGAAGCGGATGAAGCAGCTGGGTAACGTCGAGGTACCCCAGGAAGCGTTCCTGGCGGTGCTCAAAGTGGATAGCTAGGGCTTTACTGAATGGACATCAATTTTCCGCTGATCCTGGTCGTACTGACTTTTGCCACAGGTTTAATCTGGCTGGGTGACCGGCTGTTCCTGCGATCGAAACGGGAGGCTGCCTGGGCAGCGTCCGGAAATGCTTCCGTAGCCGGCGATTCAGCGGAAGCCGGTGAAGAGCAGGACGGTCCGCCGGAGCCCTACCTGGTGGATCTGAGCCGGTCGTTCTTTCCGGTGCTGGCCATTGTGCTGGTACTTCGCTCCTTTCTGGTAGAGCCCTTTCAGATTCCGTCCGGCTCCATGCTGCCGACCCTGGAAGTGGGTGACTTCATTCTGGTGAACAAGTACGCCTACGGCCTGCGCCTGCCGGTGAGTGGCACCAAGATCCTGAGTATCGGCGATCCGGAGCGGGGCGACGTGATGGTCTTCCGCTATCCTGAAGATGAATCCACCAACTACATCAAACGGGTGGTGGGAGTGCCGGGTGACCGGATTCGTTACCGTAACAAGGAGCTGTTCATTAATGGTGAGCCGGTACCCAGCCGGTTTGTCGCCAACCTGCCCCCCTATGAAATGCTGGAAGAGCAACTGGGCAATACCGAACATCTGGTCTATCGCAATCTGGGCGCCCGGGCCGGGATAGGGGAGGGCGAATGGATTGTTCCAGATGGGCACTACTTCATGATGGGAGACAACCGGGATAACAGTAATGACAGCCGCTTCTGGGGTATGGTTCCCGATGAGATGGTTGTGGGCAAGGCATTCCTGATCTGGATGC
>JAJUHY010000126.1 GCA_029265735.1 Marinobacter segnicrescens
CCCAGGGACTACGCCCCCCGCAGGGATCCGGAAGAAAAAGGGACACTGGCAGAAGATTTCGGCCTCAGCGATGAGGAAAAGGCCAAGGCCTGACCTGAAGGTCGAGCGGCGCTTTATCAGCCTTCCTGATCAGGCGCCGCCCGCGGTTAATCCGTATCCGGACGGTCAGACCGGATTATCACAGTCGATGAACTGGTGCTCCAGGCCGAATTCCCGGGCCAGAGCTTCACCCAGCGCTTGAACCCCATAACGCTCCGTCGCATGGTGCCCTGCACCAAAGTAATGTATGCCGCATTCCCGTGCGGTATGGGTAGTAGGCTCAGAGGCTTCACCGCTGATATAAGCATCAACGCCGGCCTCCACCGCCTGCGGCAGAAAACCCTGTGCGCCCCCCGTACACCAGGCAACCCGGCGGATGAGGTCCGGGCCTGTCCCGAGATGCAGAGGCCGGCGATTCAGCTGCTTCGCAATATGGACGGCAAAGGCTTCCGCTGACAATGGTTCCTTTAACTCACCCTTCCATAACAGGCCGGACAGTGGCCTGGGATTGGCGATACCCAGTACTTCACCCAAACGCCGGTTATTACCGAACTCGGGATGATCATCCAGCGGCAAATGGTAGGCGACCAGGTTGATGTCATGGCTGAGCAGGGTTTTGATCCTGTTCTTTTTCATGCCGGTGAGCGCTTGCGGCTCACCTTTCCAGAAGTAGCCATGATGCACCAGGATCATGTCCGCATCGGCAGCTATCGCGGCGTCGAGGAGCGCCTGAGAAGCCGTTACCCCGGTAACAATGCGCTGCACCTGCTCCCGGCCTTCGACCTGCAAGCCATTGGGACAATAGTCCTGGAAGCTTTCCGGCATCAGCCAGCTGTCGAGGGTTTTCAGAATTTCCTGTCTCGCAACCATTCTTCTCTCCCGTCAGTCCGCCTGGATAGGGCGCGCCTCAGTCGGCCAGCGTCCGTAACGCTTGCAGCAATTCGTCGTTGTCGGCGGCCGTCCCAATGGTAATTCTCAGGAAGTCGGCAATCCGTGGACGGTCGAAATGGCGAACGATAATGCCCTGCTCCCGCAGCCGCGCAGCAATCTCACTGCCGCCCCACTCGCGATGCCGGGCGAACACAAAGTTGGCGGATGAGGGCAGCACCTCAAAGTCCATTGACGCGAGCTCAGCGGAAACCCGCTCACGTTCGGCTATAACCTTGTGGCGGGTCTCGTTGAACCAGTCTTCATCTTCAAAAGCAGCTATGGCCCCTGCCTGGGCCAGACGGTCCATTGGGTAGGAGTTAAAGCTGTTCTTGACCCGGGTCAGCCCTTCAATCAGATCGGCATGACCGATCGCCAGGCCCACACGAAGACCGGCCAGGGAACGGGCCTTGGACAGGGTCTGGCAGACCAGCAGATTCGGGTACCGGTCAACCAGCGTCACGGCGGACTCGGCTCCGAAGTCCACATAGGCTTCATCCACAACCACAACACTGTCGGGGTTGCCGGCCACGATACGCTCAACCTCCGCCCTTGTCAGGGCGCGCCCAGTGGGGGCATTGGGGTTGGGAAAAATAATGCCGCCGTTGGGTACCAGGTAATCTTCCGGGTCCAGTGCAAATTCATCGGTCAGGGGCACGACCCGGCTTTCAACACCGTAGAGCCCGCAGTAAACCGGATAGAAGCTGTAAGTTATGTCAGGAAACAGAATCGGCTGTTCCTGTTTCAGCAGCCCCTGGAAAATATGGGCCAGTACCTCATCAGAGCCATTGCCGACGAAAACCTGTTCTGGTACCACGTCGTAGTATCGGGCGATCACCGAACGGAGCTCATCGCTCTCCGGGTCCGGATACAGGCGCAGGCGGTCATCCAGCTGGGCGCGGATTGCTTCCAGAACCCGCGGCGACGGACCATAGGGGTTCTCGTTGGTGTTCAGTTTGACCAGCCGGTTCATTTTCGGCTGCTCACCCGGAACATAAGGCTGTAGCTGGCTGACCAGCGGACTCCAGTACCGGCTCATTATTCAGCCTCCGTCGAATTGATCCGGTATTCGGCAGAGAGCGCATGGGCTGTCAGCCCTTCACCCCGGGCCAGTACGGAGGCGACGCGCCCCATCCGGTCGGCGCCGGCGGCTGAGAAGCCGATCAGCGATGATCGCTTCTGAAAGTCATAGACACCCAGCGGCGATGAGAAACGGGCCGTACCGGAGGTTGGCAATACGTGGTTCGGTCCGGCGCAGTAGTCGCCCAGGGCTTCCGCCGTGTACCGGCCCATGAAGATCGCGCCGGCGTGGCGGATTTTGTCCACCAGTTCTTCCGGATTGTCGACGGAAAGCTCCAGGTGCTCGGGGGCAATTTTATCGGAGACTTCTGCTGCCTGGTCCAGATCCTTAACCAGAATCATGGCACCCCGGTCCGAGAGGGATTTGGCGACGATATCCGCCCGCTCCAGGGTTGGCAGCAGCTCGCGGATACTGGCTTCTACAGCGTCCAGAAAGTCCTCATCCGGGCTGATCAGGATGGACTGAGCCTGCTCGTCGTGCTCGGCCTGGGAGAACAGGTCCATGGCTATCCAGTCCGGATCGGTATTGCCGTCACAGATCACCAGGATTTCCGATGGACCCGCGATCATGTCAATGCCCACGGTGCCGAAAACCTCACGCTTGGCGGTAGCCACGTAGATATTGCCCGGCCCTACGATCTTGTCCACGGCCGGTACTGTCTCGGTGCCGTAAGCCAGCGCACCCACTGCCTGGGCTCCCCCAAGAGTGAACACCCGGTCCACACCCGCGATCGCGGCGGCGGCCAACACCATATCGTTAACCACACCGGCGGGTGTCGGTACGACCATAATGACTTCTGTAACACCCGCCACCTTGGCCGGAATGGCATTCATCAGCACCGATGACGGATAGGCAGCCTTGCCACCGGGCACGTAGATGCCGACCCGGTCCAGAGGTGTCACTTTCTGTCCAAGCACGGTGCCATCGGAGTCGGTGTACTGCCAGGACTCCTGCCGCTGATGCATGTGGTAGTCGCGGATACGCTCCGCAGCGGCTTCCAGCGCTTCCCGCTGATCCTCGGGAATCTGCTCCAGTGCCTGCTCCATGCGGGTGACCGAGATCTCCAGTTCGGCCATGGTGAGCGCCTCCAGCTGATCAAAGCGCGCGGTATACTCCAGCACGGCCTGATCACCCCTGAGCTTCACCTCGTTCAGAATATGACGGACGGATTCAGTCACCTGATGGTCCACGCTATCTTCCCACGCCAGAAGCCGGGAAAGCGCATTATCAAAATCTGCCGCAGCGGCAGACAGGCGGGTTATTGAAACGTCGGTCATCACAGTCACCTGCATGGAACACAATGTGTCAGAAAAAGTCCCTGCCGGCCGACATACCGCATGCGGCTGCCGGCCAAAGCCAGGGCATCAGTCCGGGATTATTAACGGGGCGCGTCCGGAAGTCAGGCCTCGATAACGCGCCTGGCCTCCACAGCCTTGCCCATTTTCTCGATAATGGGCTGCAACTGCGTATGTTTCATTTTCATGGATGCCCGGTTGGCGATCAGCCGGGTGCTGATATTCTCAATCAGTTCCCGCGGCTCAAGGCCGTTGGCCTTCAGCGTGTTGCCGGTATCGACGATATCCACAATCTCGTCGGCCAGTCCCAGGATCGGCGCAAGCTCCATGGCACCATAAAGTTTGATGATATCCGCCTGACGCCCCTGTGCCGCGTAATAGCGACGGGCCAGGTTTACAAATTTGGTGGCCACCCGCAGACGCCCCTGGGGTGCCGGCTGACCCTTGACGCCGGCCGTCATCAGGCGGCACCGGGAAATGTTCAGATCCAGCGGTTCGTACAACCCGGCGCCACCATGCTCCATCAGCACGTCCTTACCGGTCACGCCCAGATCCGCGCCCCCGTACTGTACGTAGGTGGGCACATCCGTGGCGCGGATGATCAGCAGGCGCACCCGGGGGTCCGTTGAGGGGAACACCAGTTTGCGGGACTTGCTGATATCGTCCACAAACTCGATGCCGGCCTCTTTCAGCAGCGGTATGGTCTCGTTGAGTATTCGCCCCTTGGATAGAGCGATCGTAATGGTTGTATCAGTCATCGGTGGTCCGTCCGGTCTCAATGTGCTGGCGATCGGGCCCTAGCCTGGCAGGCGGCGAATACTCGCCCCCAGCAACTGGAGCTTTTCTTCGATGCATTCGTAGCCCCGGTCGATATGGTAGATGCGGTCCACGATGGTATCTCCTTCCGCCACCAGACCGGCTATCACCAGACTGGCCGATGCCCGCAGGTCGGTGGCCATTACCGGCGCGCCGGTCAGGCTGGGCACGCCCTTGATGATGGCAGCGTTGCCTTCGAGGGTGATATCAGCGCCCATCCGGCTCAGCTCCTGAATGTGCATGAACCGGTTCTCAAACACGGTTTCCACAATGGTGCCGGTGCCTTCGGCGACGGTGTTCATGGCCGCGAACTGGGCCTGCATGTCCGTTGGGAAGGCCGGGTACGGCGCCGTGCGCAGAGATACTGCTCTGGGCCGGTTGCCTTTCATATCCAGTTCGATCCAGTCCTTACCGGTACTGATGTTGGCGCCGGCTTCTTCCAGCTTGATCAGCACCGCTTCCAGCAACTCATCCCGGGTGTCCTTGAGCCTTACCCGGCCACCGGTGGCCGCAGCGGCAACCAGGTAGGTGCCAGTTTCAACCCGGTCAGGCAGTACGTCGTAATGACAGCCGTGCAGTCGTTCGACACCGTGGATTTCAATGGTCGCCGTACCATGTCCGCGAATATCCGCGCCCATGGCGATGAGACACTCGGCCAGGTCAACGACCTCCGGCTCCCGGGCGGCGTTTTCAAGAATGGTGACGCCATCGGCCAGGGCCGCCGCCATCATCAGGTTCTCGGTTCCGGTTACGGTGACGGTATCAAGAAAGATATGGGCGCCCTTGAGACGCCCATTGGATTTGGCGTGAATATAGCCATTTTCGACCCGTATCTCGGCACCCATCTGCTCCAGGCCGTGGATATGCAGGTTCACCGGCCGGCTGCCGATGGCACAACCACCAGGCAGTGAGACCTCCGCGGAGCCGAAATGGGCCACCAGCGGCCCCAGAACCAGAATGGACGCCCGCATGGTCTTGACCAGCTCGTAAGGGGCAACCGTTTCCTTGAGCGTACTGGCGTCTACCTGAACACTCATTTTCTCGTCGATCATTAACTCGACACCCATGCGACCGATCAGTTCGATCATGGTGGTGATGTCGTTCAGGTGCGGCAGGTTGCCGACAGTTACCGGCTCATCCGCCAGCAATGTCGCGGCAAGAATGGGCAGTGCCGAGTTCTTGGCACCGGAAATACGGATCTCGCCGTCGAGCGGTTTGCGACCCCGGATCAATAATTTATCCACGTGGAATTCCTGTTGTAGTGCGCCGGCTTAGGGTTGCCGGGCTGCCCATTGGGCCGGGGTGAAAGCACGGATGGTGAGAGCATGGATGGTCCCATCGTCCAGCTGCTGCCGGAGTGCTCCATAGATCAGCTGCTGTTTCTTGACCGGTGACATACCATCAAAGCGGTCGCCGATCGCCACTACCAGATAGTGATTGCCGTCGTTCTGTACCTGGATTTCACAGTCGGGCAGCTCCTGGCGAACCAGTTCGGCAACGTCCTGGGCTAGCATACGCGATTAAACCTCAAATAAATTCGAAACGAAGGCAGAATTGTACCGGATTATGCAGAGCCGGTCAGCCAACCGGCAACACCATTAAGGCGGGCAAGTTCAAGAAGGTGATCAGAAGCGCCTTCAAAAGTGAGTTGCTGAGACCGTGTTTTTGCAGCACGGCCCCAGCACAGGAGGAGAGATAACAACAGACTGCTCGCACTCGTCACCGCCGTCAGATCAACGGCGACCTGTGCCTCAGGGGCAAGGCTCGCTATCCAGCCCTCGCCCTGGCGGCGAAGCGAAACAGCATTATCCGCCGTTATCTGGCCGGATAACTCAAGGCGACCATCCGCAATTTTTACATTGGCGCTCATTGCTCTTCAGCACCCTGCTCCATTTCTTCGTCCAGGTTCAGCGATGCCACGGCCTCACCCCAATTATCAATAACCGCCTCGATATCACCCCGACGGGATTCCACTTC
>JAJUHY010000255.1 GCA_029265735.1 Marinobacter segnicrescens
GCTGGTGGTGCCGCTGCTGACCCGCATCTATACGCCGCAGGATTACGGTGTGCTGTCAGTGTTCACATCACTGATTTTCCTGCTGGTGCCGTTTCTCACCTTTCGCTATGTGATGGCGATTCCGTTGCCGCGGCGGGACGGCCTGGCGATGAACCTGCTCGCCTTGTCTTGCCTGCTGATGATCGTCACCACAGGGCTGATCACCCTGGTGCTCGCACTGTATGGCGAGGTGCTGCTGGCGCCCTTCTCCATGCAGGCGCTGGTGCCCTGGTGGTGGCTGCTGGGGCTTGGTCTGCTGGGCACGGCCGGCTACGAGACGGCGACGCTGTGGGCGTCCCGGCGCCGGGCCTATAAGCCGATCGCCAGGTCGCAGATTACCCAGAGCATCGGCGGCGCCCTGGCCAAACTGGGCCTCGGTCTGGCCGGGTTTACTTCGGTCGGTTTGCTGGTAGGCCAGGTAGTTACGCAAAGTGCGGGAACCGGCTCCCTGCTTCGACGGTTCCGTGCGGACCTTAAACAGAACTGGCGCCATGTCAGCTGGACCAGAATTCGCCAGGCGGCGTCACTCTATCGTCGCTTTCCCACCTGGCGCATGCCGTCGCAGGTGCTGCTGGCCTTCTCAATTCAGGCCCCGGTGCTGTTGACCGCGCTGATTTACGATTCCGCCTCAACCGGCCAGCTTGGCCTGGCCATCATGGCTATTTCCGTGCCCATGGCGCTGATTGGCGACAATATGAGCAAGGCCTACTACGCCGAAATGTCTGCCATTGGCCGCAAATATCCTGAAAAAATCCGCCAGATCACCTGGTCGGTAATTCGCACCCTGACGGTGCTGTCCATTGCGCCGGTAGCGGTGCTGGCACTGTTTGGAGAGCCTCTTTTCTCCCTTGTATTCGGAGAGCAGTGGGGTACGGCAGGGCGCTATGCCGCGATTCTTTCGCTATTCCTGCTCAGTCAGTTCGCCACCTCGCCGGTGGTACGGGTGTTTTCGGTGATGGGACGCGAGCGGGTGTTCCTGTTCATCAATGTGCAGCGGGTGCTGTTTATTCTGCTGGCCTTTGCGCCGGGATGGCTGCTGGGCTGGACAATTGAACCGACGTTGTGGGCTTACAGCATTCTGCTTTCAGTGCACCGGGTACTGACCGTGGTGTTTGTGTTCCGGGCGCTGAACACTGAGATCCGCAAGCAGAAGCAGTTTATCGGTTAGCCCCGGACTATGGCACGGCCACCCGAGGCCGGCCTGCTAAACCAGAAGCGCCAGGAACAAGAGCAGCAACGGAAGCGACGCGGCCACAAACAGGCCATTCCAGCCAAACGCCACTTTTAGCTGGGACACCTGGCCAAACCGGGCCAGCAGGCTGACCGCTGGCCCCATGGGCGACAGCATCATTGCCAGGGAGAAGCCGATAACCAGCGCCACGGCCACCGGCATAATGGCAACACCCGCGGCGTCCAGTTGCGGTAACAGGCCGCCGACGATGCTCAACGACGTGATCGGGATAACGCCGATGGCAGATAACAAAGGCAATAAAAGCATGGCGGCGACAGCTACGAGGTAAACCCCGGCCTCACGGGCGGCCACGTCTGAGATCAGGTCATCCGGTACGAGGGTCATCAGGGCAACGCCCAGGCAGGCCGACGACGCAAAGATCGCCATCTCGTTACTCATACTGGCCACATTCTCGGTCGCCTCGCGGAAGACCAGCAAAGGCTCACGCTCCTGCCAGAGCATATAAAGTACCGTCACGGAAGGTACCGCGATCATCGCTGCCCGGGAGACGTTAAACCCGGCGGTGTAAACCAGCGCGGCCATACAGCCCAGGATCAGCGACACCACCACAACCAGAGTACGGCTACCCTGGGGCCATCCCTCAAGCTTTACACGTTGCTCACTGATCGTGCGAAAACGGCCCTGCTCCAGCACCCAGCCCACAAGGATCAGCAAGGCTGCGGCCGCGATGCCGTAGGGCAACAGCCCGGACCAGGTGATGTCAGGCACTTCCCGGGTAATAAGCGCTACTGCAACACTGGTAGGCGCCACCAGTGGCACCAGCGAAAACCCCCGCAGGGCGCTGATGAGCACACTGCGAATCCAGTTCAGCCGCGACTCGCCCTGGATGTTCCGCTCATCCAGGGTGGTGGTCAGCGATCCGCAAAGCAGGTTCATAACGCCAAAATTCAGTACCGACGCAATGCCAAGGGTGGTCACGGCATATTTCGGATACAGCAGAAACGTGGGACCCCCAAGCAGCACATCATGGATACGGCGCAGTACCTCAAACCGCCGCACCAGGCATTGCATCATTCCGAGACTGCCGAGAAAGGCGCCGTAAAATCCCGCCGATGAGGCCGCATCCAGCAACCCCGCAAAAGAAAGACGTCCCAGAATGGCGAGCCCGGCAACAATAGCAAGAGTGAGCAGCAGCAGAATACGGGCGTATAAACTGATACGCCCCATAAACACCGTGAAATAACCTATGAGCAGACAACCGGCAGCTATACTTAAGGCACGTGCAGAGGTCATCAGCGCCAGCAGTTCGATAACGATGGCCAGCGACAGCAGGTAACGACTCATAAAAGGTAGAGTTCCCTGAGCATCAGGTGGCACTTTGGGACATCGACGACCGCTTGCAATTGATCAAGGGCCGGATTAATCTTTAGCCACTCCGCAGTTTGGATAAAATTCAGTTTCGCTTGATGAAACTACATCATCATTTTTACCAAGACAAGCGCTGAGCATTTTCCGTTATCATAGGGCGGTGACAACTCAACCCTTTACTCACCGCCCAAGACTGACCTCCGCGGCGGATCTTCAGCACAGGAGACAACATGAGCGCCTATATCTACGACGGCCTGAGAACCCCTTTCGGACGCCACGGCGGCGCCCTGGCCAAAGTACGTCCGGATGACCTGCTGGCCAGTGTCATCAAGGCCGTCATTGAGCGTAATGGTTTTGAGCTCAGCGCTTACGAAGACGTGATCGCCGGCTGTACCAACCAGGCCGGGGAAGACGCCCGTAACATCGCACGTCACGCAGGGCTGATGGCCGGCTTACCGGTTGAAACCGGTGGCCTGACTGTAAACCGTCTGTGCGGCTCCGGCCTTGCTGCCATTATTGATGCTGCCCGTGCCGTACGTTGTGGTGAAGGCGAGCTTTTTATCGCCGGCGGTTCGGAAAGCATGAGCCGTGCGCCCTTCGTCATGGCGAAGAGCGAGAGCCCTTACTCCCGTGATTTCCGCATGTTCGACAGTACCATCGGCGCACGCTTCCCCAACCCGCGGGTCGAGGCAGAGTTTGGCAACGATACCATGCCCCAGACCGCTGATAACATCGCCCGGGACCTGGGCCTGACCCGCGAACAGGTCGACGAATTCGCCGCCCAGAGCCAGGCCCGTTACGAAGCAGCCCGCAAGCTGGGCTTTTTCGATGAAGAAATCCTCGGCATTGAAGTGCCCCAGGGCCGCAAGAAGCCGCCGGTAACGGTCGACAAGGACGAGCATCCCCGCCCGACTTCAGACATGGCAGCACTGTCCGGCCTGCGCGCCCTGTTTGACGGCGGAGTCGTCACTGCCGGTAACGCCTCTGGTGTCAACGATGGTGCCGCGGCACTGATCATTGGGTCGCTGGAAGCCGGCGAAAAGGCCGGTATCAAGCCCCGCGCCCGCATCGTGTCTTCCGCCATTGCCGGTGTCGAACCACGGGTGATGGGCTACGGCCCGGTACCTGCGAGCGAGAAAGCTCTGGCCCGCGCGGGTCTGTCCATCAAGGATATGGACGTTATCGAGATCAACGAAGCGTTCGCA
>JAJUHY010000352.1 GCA_029265735.1 Marinobacter segnicrescens
GACGTTCCTCGTTCTCGCCGATCAGGGATAGCTGTGATTTCCCGGTTACCGGATTAACGGCGCAACCACTGGCCAGCATAAGTGCAGCCAGCACGGGCACAATCGCCATTCGCGGCCGGGTAAAAGACAGTTTCTTCACGTAGGTCTCCTTGCCTGTGTTTTTTTTGAAAAGTGCCCCGAGCATGGTTCAGGAACACAGCGGTATGATACCGGAATGTGTCGCATCCGGAAGGTGTCCGGAGCGCCATTTTTCTGAAGATGGACCTGAACTACGGTATGATTCTCAGGTTTTTTTTCTCCGCTCACAGGATATCTAATGACTGATACAGTGCTTATGGACCGGGTTGACCGGTTCATTAACATGCTTAACCAGGCGCGAGACCTGGGGCTGACGGTTGCCGATGCCACGCAGGATCAGCTTACTTTGTGTCTTCCCTACAGCGAAAAGATTATTGGCTACCCCGAAACTCGCGTGATCCATGGAGGCGCGATAACTACCCTGATGGATACAGCATCGGGGTCAATAATGGTTTGCGCGCTGGAGGAATTCGAGTTGTGTCCCACCCTGGATCTGAGGGTGGACTATATGCGGCCGGCCGAGCCCGGGCTGCCGGTGTATGCCCGTGCAGAAATCCGCAAACTGACTCGCAATATTGTCTTTACACGTTGCGAGGCTTTTCAGGATGACGGCGAAATCGTCGCCACCTGTGTCGGTACCTTTATGCGCCTGGGCAAGGACGCAACGCCTAAATCCTTCCGCGATCTGATTTTGGGGGCAGACCAGTGACTTCACCCGAGATTCTACGTGAGACCCAGGAGACCGGGGACTTCAGCCGGCTGCTGGCCAGTATTCCTTATGCCGGACATATCGGTCTGCAATGCGACCGTTTCGGCGATGATCTGATTTTCCGCCTGCCTCCTAAAGACTCCAATCTGGGCAATCCGCTGCTGCCTGCCATTCATGGCGGCGTAATTGGTGGCTTTATGGAAGTGTCGGCGGCGATCTACCTGATGATGTACCAGGACACCTTCCGCATGCCAAAGATCGTCGACTTTTCCCTCGACTATCTGCGGGCTGGCCTGAATCGGGAAACCTACGCAGAGTGCCATCTCACCCGACAGGGCAATCGTGTTGCCAACGTCATGATCACCGCCTGGCAGAAGTCCCGTCGCGAACCCATTGCCACCGCCCGGGCCCACTTTCTGCTGGAAAAGTAAGGTCTGGCCGGGCTTGAAATGAATGGCCCAGTCCCCAGATTAACTCCACGCCATGAATAACCCGTGCCCCGGCGTCAGCCGCCGTTGGGCATGGAATGTTTTATCTGACATTCAGCAGGAGACACTGCGCCATGACGGTTGAGACCGGTAAAGAAACCCTTGGTTTTCAGACCGAGGTGAAGCAACTGCTTCACCTGATGATCCACTCCCTGTATTCCAACAAGGAAATTTTTCTCAGGGAGCTCATCTCCAACGCTTCCGACGCCGAAGACAAACTTCGCTTTGCCGCCCTCAAGGACGACAGCCTGTATGAGAATGACCCGGAGCTGAAGATCCGTCTGGATTTCGACAAGGATGCGAGCACGATCACCATCACCGATAACGGCATCGGCATGTCCCGGGAAGAGGTCATCCAGAACCTGGGCACCATCGCTCGTTCAGGCACGGCTGAGTTTCTGAAACAGCTCTCAGGCGACGAAAAGAAAGACAGCCGGCTGATTGGTCAGTTCGGGGTGGGCTTCTATTCGGCGTTCATCGTGGCTGACAGGGTGGAGGTGTATACCCGTCGTGCCGGCGCTCCGGCCTCCGAAGGCGTACGCTGGGAGTCAAACGGTGATGGCGAGTTCACCATTGAGAACGTGGAGCTGGAAAGCCGTGGTACCCGGATTGTGCTCCACCTGAGAAAGGAAGAAAAAGAGTTTGCCGACGGCTGGCGCCTGCGCAGTCTGGTCAAGAAATATTCTGACCACATTTCCTTCCCGGTTGTCATGAAGGCCGAGTCAGATGATGAGGACA
>JAJUHY010000074.1 GCA_029265735.1 Marinobacter segnicrescens
ATCCCCCATGGAGCTTCGCGGCATCCAGCGAACTGTCGAGTTGCTCGCGGATGCCATTGAGAATCAGAAATCCGTTCTGATTCTGGGTGATTTCGACGCCGATGGCGCCACCAGTACCGCCGTAGCCATGCTGGGGCTGTCGATGCTGGGGCTGGGTAATATCGATTTTCGTGTGCCGAGCCGATTTTCAGATGGTTACGGCCTGACCCCTGCCATTATCGACCGGCTGAAGGAAGAAGGTTCACTGCCGGACCTGCTGCTCACCGTAGACAATGGAATTGCCGCCCATGACGGCGTGGCGGCGGCGAGAGCGGCCGGCATCTGTGTGGTGATCACCGACCACCACCTGGCGGGCGACATGCTGCCCCAGGCCGATGCCATTGTGAATCCCAATCAGCCGGGCTGTCCTTTTCTGAGCAAGAACGCCGCGGGTGTCGGCGTCATGTTCTATGTGCTGACGGCGCTGCGCAAGCATCTTCGGGATACCGGCAAACTGTGCCAGCCCGAACCTAATCTCGGCAGTCTGCTGGATCTGGTAGCGCTGGGCACCGTGGCGGACGTGGTGCCGCTGGATCACAACAACCGGATATTTGTGGAGCAGGGGCTGCGGCGGATCCGTCAGGGGCTGGCCCGGCCGGGTATCCTGGCTCTCCTTGAAGTCGCAGGACGCGACTATCGCTTTATCAGTTCCACCGATCTGGGATTTGTTGTGGGCCCGCGGCTTAATGCCGCCGGCCGGCTCGACGACATGAGTATCGGTATCGCCTGCCTGCTAGCGGATGATCCGGATGAGGCGCGGCGCCTGGCCCATGAACTCGACAGGTTTAACCGGGAACGGCGCAGCATCGAGAAAGAGATGAAATCTCAGGCTCAGGATCTGCTCGCATCCATGGCCCTTGACCCTTCCGATCTGCCCTGGGGGCTGGCCCTGTTTGATCCCGACTGGCATCAGGGCGTGATTGGCATTCTTGCGGCCCGAATCCGGGAGCAGACCCACCGGCCCACCATTGCGTTCGCCCCGGATGAAGACGGAGTTCACATCAAGGGATCAGCCAGATCCATCGCAGGCCTGCATATCCGTGATGCGCTGGCGGTTGTTGACGCTCGCTGTCCGGGCCTGATGAAGAAGTTTGGTGGTCATGCCATGGCCGCGGGCATGACGATTGAGCAGAACAACCTGGAGCGTTTCAGTCAGGCTTTTGACCAGGCCGTGCGGGAAGTGTTGAGAGCGGAAGACCTTGAGGCTGTCATTGTTACGGATGGGCCGCTGGACCTGTCGGAGTTGTGTCTGGAAACCGCGTACCTGCTGAAAAAAGCCGGGCCCTGGGGCCAGCACTTTCCAGAACCCCTGTTTGATGACGAGTTCCGGGTGATCAGCCAGCGTATTGTGGGGGAAAATCACCTGAAACTGGTGCTGCAGCCGGAGGGCGGGAATGCCGTGGTGGACGCTATCGCGTTCAATACCGGTCCCGAAGTGCCTGACCTGACACGCTGTGGCGCGAGAGTCGTGTACAAGCCCGACGCCAATACCTTCCGTGGCCGCACCAGTCTTCAGTTACTGATCGAATACCTGGAGCCCTGTCACTGACGGGCAGGGCTCCGGTCCCCGCGGGCTAGGAGTTCTTCGGTATCACCCGTTCCCGCACAAACACAATCAGAATGGCCGCCAGGGTCAGCACCGGCCAGGAGCCCGTCTGCATAAAGGGCGTGTTGCCGCTGACCGTGTGCAGCTCACCGGAAAGTACCCGGCGTTCAAACTGGGGAATCGAACCGGTGACCTGGCCCTTGCTATCGATAACAGCCGTGACACCGTTGTTGGTGCCCCGGAGCATGTAGCGACCGGTTTCCAGAGCCCGCATCCGGGCCATTTGCAGATGCTGGTGGGGGCCAATGGAGTCGCCGAACCAGCCATCGTTGCTGATGGTCACCAGTACATTTCCCAGCCCCGCCGTGGCAGCCACAAAGTCCGGGTAGGCTACTTCATAGCACACCGCCGGCATTAACTTCGCATCACCGGCCACCAGCGGACTCTGATAGCTGGGCCCCGGGCTGAAGCTGGACATGGGCAGATCGAAAAAGCCGATAACCCCCCGCAGCCACTGCTCCATGGGTACATACTCACCAAAAGGTACCAGTTTCTGCTTGTGATACACGCCATCGCCATGCTCACCAATGGCCATGATGGAATTATGGAAGGTGTAGTTCTCACGGTCGCCGCTGTAGGTGAACCAGGGGATACCGCTGAGCAGTACGCTGTCATCTCCGAGTCTGGACAGGATGTGATCGATAATCGGTCCGGCCTCGTCCTGGGTCACCGGAATTGCCGTCTCTGGCCACAGAATAATATCCCTGTTCCAGTAATCCTCAGTCAGTCCAAGGTAGATGATCAGCTGATCCCGCAGGAAGTCCGGGTCCCATTTGATCTGCTGCGGGATATTGCCTTGCATGGCAGCAAAAGTGACGGGTTTCCTGTCCACTTCGGTCCAGTGGACACGGTTCAGTAGCGGCCCGGCCAGCCACAAGGCCACCGTAGCCACGACCAGTATTGCCGCCGGAATTAGCTGCTGGTGGCGGGTCAGGGCGTAGAGCCCGTAAAGTGCAGCACCGGTGCCGGTGACGATCAGGGTGACTCCGTGTACGCCAATTAACGGAGCCCATCCGGCCAGCGCCCCGTCCACATGGCCCGTGCCGAGATAAAGCCATGGAAAGCCGGTGAGGAACCAGCCGCGGATCCAGTCGGTAATCACCCAGACGGCGGGAAACAGGATCAGTCTTCGTGCCGGGCTGTCTTTGGCGAGCTTGCCCCAGCACCAGAACGCGATGCCGTGCACCAGGCCAAGTCCGGCAATAAACAGCGCCATCAGGATGACGGCGAGGGGAATGGACGTGTTGCCGTGCTCGCTGATGCTGATATAGATCCAGGTAACCCCGGACGCAAACAGGCCAACGCCGGTCAGCCAGCCGGACAGAAACAGCTGTCGGGGGGACTGGAACAGGGTGACTGAAATAATGAGGGCGGCGGATACGGGGCCCAGCCACCACCACTCCCAGGGGGACAGGGTCAGCGTCTGTAGCGCACCGGCGGCCAGCAGCACCAGCGCGCCGAGCCAGCGGGGCGCGCGGGTCAGTGGGTTAGTCAACATCGTTGCGGGTCACCTGCAGTAGCCGGATCACCCGGTTATCGGCATTGGAAATGGTAAACGTAAAACCGTTAAAGCTGATGGTTTCGCCCCGGCGGGGCAGGTGGCCGAACTCCTTCAGCACAATGCCGCCGATGGTGTCGAACTCCTCTTCGTCCATGCCAGCGCCGAAGAACTCATTGAAGTCTTCAATAGAGGTGACCGCCTTGACGGCCCAGGACCCATCGCCGTGGGGTTTGATATGGGTCTCCTCATCGAAGTCGTGTTCATCCTCGATCTCGCCGACGATCTGTTCGAGGACGTCTTCGATGGTAATCAGGCCGGCAGTACCACCATATTCGTCCACCACGATGGCCATATGGTTGCGGGTTTCCTTGAATTCCTTGAGCAACTGGTTCAGCCGTTTGCTCTCAGGCACGAAGGTGGGGGGACGGAGAATTTCCCGTATACGGGGCCAGTTCAGTTCGTTTTCGAGCGCCAGGGGCAACAGATCCTTGGCCAGTAGCACGCCGATGACGTCGTCCTGGCTGTCACCGATCACCGGGAAGCGGCTGTGGGCGGAATCGATGATTTCCTGAAGGAACACCCGGGGTTCCTGGGAGGCCTTGACGGTCACCATCTGGGAGCGGGGAATCATGATTTCGTCGACGCGCATGTCGATCACCTGCATGGCGCCTTCGATGATGCTCATGGCATCGCTGTCGATAATATTGTGTTCTTCGGCGTCGCGAAGAATCTCCAGCACGTCCTCGACGGACTCAGGCTCGCTGGAGAAAGCCTGGGATATTCGCTCCAGCCAGGACTTGCCGCCCTGGCCGCGACTCGACTGATCGTCGCTCATGAGTGTGGTTCCGATTCCTCTGTCTCATAGGGGTTGTTGTAGCCAAGTTCGGCCAGCAACCGGATTTCCAGGGATTCCATGATATCGGCGTCGGCATCCTCCATATGGTCGTAGCCCTGAAGGTGCAGCATGCCGTGGATAACCATGTGTGCCCAGTGTGCCTCGGCTGTCTTGTTCTGTTCCTGCGCTTCCTGTTCGACGACCGGTGCACAGATGACCAGATCACCGGCCAGAGGCACCGTTATACCGGCTGGCGATTCAAATGGAAAGGACAGTACATTGGTGGGCTTGTCTTTGCCCCGGTATTGATGGTTCAGCGCCTGACTCTCAGGTGCGTCCACCAGTCGCAGAGTGACCTCTGAGTCATGGTCCTGCTGCCAGCCGGTCATGGCCCAGCGGGCAAGCTGGTCATCATCGGGAACGGAGCTCCGGGCCTCGGTAGCCCACTGGATATCGACGGTCAGGTGGCTCATACCGGGTCGTTATCCCCGAAGCTGTCGTAGGCTTCGACGATGCGCTGAACCAGCGGGTGACGTACGACGTCGGCGGACTCAAAGCGGGTAAAGCCAATGCCGGCAACCTGGCTGAGTACGCTGGCCGCGTGAATCAGGCCGGAGTTCTGGCCCCGGGGCAGATCCACCTGGGTGGTATCGCCGGTGATGACGGCGGTAGACCCGAAGCCGATGCGGGTGAGGAACATTTTCATTTGTTCCCGGGTGGTATTCTGGCTCTCATCCAGAATGATAAAAGCGTTGTTGAGGGTGCGCCCGCGCATAAACGCCAGGGGGGCGATTTCAATCACGCTTTTTTCGATCAGGCGGGTAACCTGCTCGAAGCCGAGCAGTTCGTAAAGGGCGTCATACAGGGGGCGCAGGTAGGGGTCGACTTTCTGGGCCAGATCGCCGGGCAGAAAGCCCAGTTTTTCGCCGGCTTCCACGGCCGGGCGAACCAGCAGGATGCGTTTGACCTGTTCGTCCTTGAGGGCCTCTACTGCGCAGGCCACGGCAAGCCAGGTCTTGCCCGTACCGGCGGGGCCGATACCAAAATTGACGTCGTAGTTACGGATGCTGTGGACGTATTTCTGCTGGTTTTTGCCCCGGGGGCGCGCCTGTAACTTGGGGGTTTTGATGATGATCTGGCTACCGTCCCACTCGGTGGCGTCTGGCAGGCGCTCGAAGCCGGCTTCGCGAATAAACAGGTGGACGGTTTCGGGGCTGATATCGTCGGTAGCTTCAGTTTCCCGATACAGGTGGCGGATGACGCCTGTTGCCGCGGCGGTGTTTTCGGCCGGGCCTTCGATGCGGAAGTGGTGGCCGCGACGGCCGACCCTGACGTTCATGCGGCGTTCGATGTGTTTCAGGTGTTCGTCAAACTGACCGCACAGTACGGCTAGCCGGCGTTGGTCGGCTGGGGTCAGGTCGAATTGTCGTGCTTCGGTGGATGTGGTCAATATTTCCTCTGTCATCTTTTCTTTGGGGCTAATCTTTTTTGGGGCTGGTCTCTGGTGACTGGCCTCTAGTGGCTGAGCTCTGGGGGCTGATCTCCGGTGGCTGGTCGCGCTGCGGGGTAGCATTTCTTCCGGAAAAAGAACTCGCTTCGCTCAGACACCTTTTTCCTGCAGAAATGCTACCCCACATCACGACCGATCGGGTTTTTGTGCCGTTTTTAAAGCCACTCCACGTCACGACTGATCGTGGTTTCGTGCCTTGTTGCAATGCTACTCCACATCACGACCGATCGGGATTTTGTGCGTTTTTTAAAGCCACTCTACGTCACGACCGGTTGGGCTTTGTGGCACTGTTGCCCCTTAGTATAGGTCTGCGTTAATGGGTATGCCCCTGAGGGAGTTTGGTAGCGCTTCCTTGATTTCTACATCGATAAAGTGCCCGATTACTTCCGGGTTGTCATGGCGGAAGTTGACGATGCGGTTGTTCTCGGTACGGCCGGCGTATTCGCCCGGATCTTTTTTCGACAGGCCGGTGACCAGGATGCGCTGGGTGCTGCCGACCATTTTCCGGCTGATGTCCATGGCCTGCTGGTTGATACGTTGCTGCAGGATGGCAAGGCGCTGTTTCTTCACATCCATCGGGGTGTCATCCGGCAGGTCCGAAGCCGGGGTGCCCGGTCGCGCGCTGTAGACGAAGCTGAAGGATACGTCGAAGCCGATGTCGTTGATCAGCTTCATGGTGTCTTCGAAATCCTTGTCCGTTTCGCCGGGGAAGCCAACGATGAAGTCGGAGGAGAAGCTGATATCCGGGCGGATCTTACGCAGACGGCGGAGTTTGGATTTGTACTCCAGGACGGTGTGCCCCCGTTTCATGGCGGCCAGGATACGGTCCGAGCCACTCTGGACCGGCAGGTGCAGGTGGCTGACCAGTTCGGGTACCCGGGCGTAGACGTCGATCAGGGCGTCGGTGAATTCCACCGGATGCGAGGTGGTGTAACGGATGCGGTCGATGCCGTCGATGGTGGCAATGACTTCGATCAGTTCAGCCAGGTCCATGGTATCGCCGTCGTGGGTTTCACCACGGTAGGCGTTGACGTTCTGGCCCAGCAGGTTGACTTCCCGGACGCCCTGGCTGGCTAGGTGGGCGACTTCGACGATGACGTCGTCCACCGGGCGGCTGACTTCTTCACCCCGGGTGTAGGGTACGACGCAGAAGGTGCAGTACTTGCTGCAACCTTCCATGATGGACACAAAGGCGGAAGGGCCGTCTGCGCCGGGTGAGGGCAGGTTGTCGAATTTTTCGATTTCCGGAAAGCTGACGTCCACCACACCGACGCCATCACCTTTGGTGCGGATTTCGGTGATCATGTCCGGCAGCCGGTGCAGGGTCTGGGGGCCGAAGACCATGTCTACATATGGCGCACGGTCAATGATGGCCTGGCCTTCCTGGCTGGCGACGCAGCCGCCAACGCCAATGATCAGGTCCGGCTTGTTCTTTTTCAGACCCTTCCAGCGGCCGAGCTGGTGAAAGACCTTTTCCTGGGCCTTTTCCCGGATAGAGCAGGTGTTCAGCAGCAGGATGTCGGCCTCTTCCGGCTTGTCGGTCATTTCAACCGCTTCGTCGGTTTTGAGCAGATCCGCCATGCGGGCAGAATCATACTCGTTCATCTGGCAGCCGTGGGTCTTGATAAAAAGCTTCTTGGCCATGGGTCTCACTAGATTGGTGAATTCGGTCTGCGCGGGGACAGTCTGAGCATCGGATAGAAAATGGACCGCGTATTATACCGGGCTGGCTAGTTATCAACCAGCCTGGTTTTGCTTGCGGTGACTCTGGTCGAGCCTATTCGGCATCCCGCCCTTCCAGGTACTGCTGCAACTGTTCCCGCAGGGCTTTGGGCAGGCGGGTGATGGTTAGGGCGTCCTTGTCGCGGTCGTAGTAGACCGCCTGGTTGACCAGGTCTGACGAGAACGACAGGCTCATGCCTCCGCCAGAGCCGGCAATGCGGACCAGCTTTTTAACCTTGCGGTGGTCCGGATGC
>JAJUHY010000307.1 GCA_029265735.1 Marinobacter segnicrescens
CGGCATTGCCGAGGTGGATATCCCCCGGGCCCGGCGCTGGGTCGACGGGGCCAATATCCGCTGGGGCCTGCACCATCAGCAGCGGCAAACCCTGTCACTGCCGGACGATCTGTCCCGGAATACCTGGCAGGCCGGGCTGCGTTCGATGCTGCTGGGTTACAGCATGGGGGATGATGAGGCCTGGTCGGAGATCGAGCCCTATCCGGAGATCGGCGGGCTGGAAGCCGACCTGGCCGGCCGCCTGGCCACATTTGTGCAACAGCTGGAGGCACTCTGGCATCAGCTGCAGGAACCGCAGACGCCGCCGCAATGGGAAGCGTTGATGGCCGACATGCTGAGCCGTTTCTTCCAGGACCTGGAAGGCAACGACCTGCTGTTACTGAACCGCTTCCGCCGCCAGCTCGAACAATGGCTGGAAGACGCCCTGGCCGCCGGGCTCGCTGACACCCCGCTGCCCCTGGGCATTGTCCGGGACACGTTGCTGGCGGGGCTGGATGAGCACGGACTGAACCAGCGTTTTCTCGCCGGCAAGGTCAATTTCGCCACGCTGATGCCCATGCGGGCGATTCCGTTTCGGGTGGTGTGTCTGCTGGGCATGAACGACGGCGACTATCCCCGCTCCCGGCCACCGGTGGACTTCGACCTGATGGCCAACGACTACCGGCCCGGTGACCGCTCCCGCCGGGAGGACGACCGCTACCTATTCCTGGAAGCGCTGTTATCAGCCCGGGAGCAGCTTTACATCAGCTGGGTAGGTCGCAGCATACGGGACGACTCGGAACGCCCGCCCTCGGTACTGGTCAGTCAGCTGCAGGACCACCTGAACAGTCTTTGGCGACTCAGCGATCAGCCAGGGCAGCCGGTGACCGCTGCCCTTACCACCTGCCACCCGCTACAGCCGTTCAGCCGGGCCTATTTCCCCCTGGACAACGCGCTGCGGCCGGAAGCGGACAGCCCGCCCCGGCCCGTGACGGACATTCTCAAGCGGCGCAGCCTGTTCACTTACGAAAAGGAATGGCGCAGTGCCCACGGCCCCGACAGACCCGAATCCGCCGATCAGAACGCCCTGGCCTGGCAACCACCAGAGGAGCCACTGACCCTGGCCGAACTGGCGAACTTCCTGAAACGACCCGTGGAAACCTTCTTCCAGCGTCGCCTGCAGGTACGTTTCGACGAGGTAGAAGATGACGATACCGACAACGAGAACTTCGACCTGGACGGACTGGACCGCTGGCGGCTGGACCAGGAGCTGATCGACAACGCGATACTCAAGTCTGCGGATGAACAGGAGCTTCACCACCGCATTGAACAGACCCTGGACCGCCTTGCCCGTCGGGGCGAGCTGGGTATGGGGCTGACCGAGCACCACCTGCGCCAGACCCTGGCGGAACGCCTGCCGGACCTGCACCAGCGCTATCGGGAGGCCCTCAGCCAGTGGCCGGAGGCGCTGGCCGAGCCGGTGGTCTGCCAGCACCGCTTCAGCAATGAGCTTGGCGCTGTGGAATTGCTGGATCTGATCGGCGGCCTGCGGCTTGGCCCGGGTGGCGACATCTGCCGGCTGGTGGTATCCCGCTCCAGCCTGCTGAGCGGCTCCGGCGGTCAGAAAAAAATACGCTACGCCAACCTGATGAATGACTGGGTCATACACCTGGCGGGCCAGCTCACCGATCACCCCTTTGAGACCCGCATTCTGGGCAAGGAAGAAAACCGCAACGTGATTTTCCATCCGCTGTCCCGGGAGCAAGCGCAAAAACATCTGGATGCGATTCTGGCGGCCTGGATGACAGCCACCACTCAGGTGCTACCGCTGCACTGTGACGCGGCCTTTGCGTGGATTTACAGTTTCTACCAGAGCCGCTCTCTGGGAGACCACGACCGCGCCATCGAGAATGCAACCACCACCTTCGAGGCGGCTCTGGCCCGGGATACAGGCTATCTCCGCCGGGCCTTTGCCAGCGCTGATCAGCTGGTCACCCCGGAGTTTGAAGGCCTGCTCCATCAGTTGTATCTGCCCCTGTGGGAAGCTGAACAGAAAAAATCCGCCCGCGAACAGATTGAGGGCCAGTCATGACCCGAAGTGCCACACTCAACCCGCTGACCCTGCCCCTCAACGGCAGCACCCTGATCGAAGCCAGCGCCGGCACCGGCAAAACCTTCACCATTGCCATTCTTTACGTGCGCCTGGTGCTGGGCCACGGCCAGCCGGACGACAGCCCGCTGGCCCAGGGCATCGACCCGCCCAATCTGCTGGTGGTGACCTTTACCGAGCCCGCCACCAAGGAACTGCGGGACCGCATCCGGGCACGGCTGGCCCAGGCGGCGGAGGTGTTTTCCGACAACCCGGACGATCCCGACCCTCCGGCCGAAACCACCCTGATTTATCAGCTGCGGGATGAGTATTACCCGGACCCCGCCACCTGGCCTGCCTGCCGCAAGCGGCTGTTGCTGGCGGCGGAGTGGATGGACGAAGCAGCGGTTTCCACCATCCACAGCTGGTGTAACCGCATGCTGCGGGAACATGCGTTTGACAGCGGCAGTCTGTTCCAGATCGACCTGGAAACCGACCAGACAGAACTGCTGGACCAGGTGGTACGGGACTATTGGCGCACCTTCGCCTACCCCCTTCTGCCGGCTCAGATGGAGGAACTGCTCAGCCACTGGAAAACGCCACTGGAACTGCGCAAGGCAGTGCGCAATCTGCTGAATGAGACGCCCACCGGCACGCCAGGCAGTATGCAGGACGCCATTGAGACGGCTGTGCGTCAGCGCAAGGAACGCTCCGATACCCTCAAGGCCCTGCCCTGGCGCCAGTGGCAGGCGGAAGTGGTCGACCTGCTGACTGACCTGGGCAAACGCCTGCACGGCAGCAGCCGCAAATCCATGATTGACGCCTGGGGTAATCTGCTGGCCTGGGCCGACTCTGACGACCTGCTGCCCGCCGGACTGGACAAGGCCGGGCTTCAGAACCATACCCCGGACGTGCTGCCCACCAAGCTCAAGGGCGACGGCCC
>JAJUHY010000221.1 GCA_029265735.1 Marinobacter segnicrescens
ATCAAGCAGGCACAGGCACAACTGCAGGGCGGAATCCGCAATGCAGAACAGGAGCTGGAGACCGCCAAAACCGACCTGAAAGTGGCGGAAGTGGAGCTGGAGGATGCCCGCCAGACCTGGCAGCGGGCCGACAGTCTGTTTCAGTCTGGCTCGCTGTCGCGGCAGCAACGGGACCGGGACTATTACGCGCTGCAATCGGCGATGGCACGAATGGATACCGCCCGGCAGCAGGTGGCGCTACGTGAGGCCCGCCTTGAAAGCGCCCGCCTCGGTCTGTTCTCCGGCAGTACCATGACCTTGCCTACGCCGGAACTGCTGAAGGCACAGAGTGCGATTACCCGGGAAAACCTTACCGAAGCCCAGGCCGCCGTTCGAAAACAGGAGGCGCTGCTGGATGACATGACCATCCGCAGTCCGGCAGCAGGGGTAGTCGCCCGCACGTTTGTTGAGTCTGGCGAGTACCTTTCTGCAGGTCAGCCGATACTTATGATGTATGAGCCGGACAACGTCTGGGTGGAAGCGAAAATCAAGGAAACCGATGTGCGCAAGCTGGCGGTTGGTCAGCCGGTATCCATCCGGGTCGACGCCTGGCCGCGGGAGCGTTTCATCGGTCGGGTCGAGGTTATCGGCCGCTCCGCCACCAGCCAATTTGCGCTCATCCCCAGTTCCAACCCGTCAGGCAACTTCACCAAGATTACCCAGCGAATTCCGGTGCGCAGATCTATAGAGGAAGGCGACCGTCATCTGCTAAGCCCCGGTATGATGGTTGTGGTAGCCATTGAGGTAACAACGGACAATTGATTCCGCCTGTGCTTCCTGCAATGGTGACATCCTCATTCTCTAAGGGAGCATGCCATGGTCACTATTGCCGACTTTGCCGAACGCATCGCCAGGGAGGCGGGTGAACTGATCCGCCGGGAGCGCGAAGAGAACACCCTGCGCACCGATTATAAGCAACAGACTGAGCTGGTTACCCATGCCGATGTGATGGCGGACGAGTTCATCACCGATGCCATCCGTCAGGCCTATCCGGAACACCGCATTCCCTCCGAAGAAAGCATGCCGGACCTCAGTCAGGCGGAGAACCTGGATACACCGTTGTGGATCGTCGACCCCATTGATGGCACCGTCAATTACGCTTATGGCCATCCCCAGGTGGCTGTGTCTATCGCCTGGGCGGAGAAAGGACGGGTTCAGGTCGGTGTGGTCCATGCGCCTTTTTCCGGCGAGACCTTCCGGGCTGAGAAAGGCCAGGGGGCGACACTTAATGGACAGCCTATCCGGCACAGCGGCGCAACCGATCTGCGTCAGACCCTGTTTGCCACCGGATTCCCCTATACCAAGGACCAGCTTGAGCCTCTGGTGCGCCGGCTGAACGTGATGATTCACCACTGCCGTGACCTGCGCCGTATCGGCTCCGCGGCACTGGACATCTGCTGGGTAGCCTGTGGCCGCCTGGATGCCTACTACGAGTCGGTCAGCCCCTGGGATTTTGCCGCCGCCAAGCTGATCGCAAGGGAAGCCGGCGCGCGGGCCGGACATTTCAGCGAGGTGCCCGCCGGCTACCCAGAGGATCTCTGGGGGCAGGATAACCTGGTCACTGCGCCGGATATTTACGATCGTATCCGGGAACTGCTGGCCAATGCCTGAGTCCGCGCCCTTTGGACGCCGGGTCGTTGCGGCATGTCAAGAAGGCGCAACACATCAACAGGTAATCTATAGTGAAGTCTTGAGCGTTCGGCTTTCTGTGCTGAATTCGCCATGTAACAGGAGAGAACCGATATGAGCCAGTCAGATAAGGGCAATACCCCCCCCTCCACCACAGGAGCGGGCGCCCCCGCTGTCAGTGACCGCAACTCCCTGACCATTGGTCCAGATGGCCCCATCCTTCTCCACGACGTCCATTTCCTGGAGCAGATGGCGCACTTCAACCGTGAAAAGGTTCCTGAGCGACAGCCCCACGCCAAGGGTTCCGGCGCCTTCGGGGTCTTCGAAACTACCGAGGATGTGTCTGCCTATACCAAAGCGGCCCTGTTCCAGAAAGGCTGCAAAACCGACATGCTGGCGCGTTTTTCTACCGTCGCCGGCGAAGCAGGTAGCCCCGATACCTGGCGGGACGTGCGCGGATTCTCACTCAAGTTCTACACCAGTGAGGGCAACTACGATTTGGTGGGTAACAACACGCCGATCTTTTTCGTCCGTGACCCGATGAAGTTCCCGCACTTTATCCGCAGCCAGAAGCGGCTGCCGGATTCCGGCCTGCGTGATAATCACATGCAGTGGGACTTCTGGACCCTGAACCCGGAGTCAGCTCACCAGGTCACCTATCTGATGGGCGAACGGGGCCTGCCGCGCACCTGGCGCCATATGAACGGCTATGGCTCCCACACCTTCATGTGGATCAACGCTTCCGGTGAGCGTTTCTGGGTCAAGTATCACTTCCATACTCATCAGGGCATGGAATTCTTCACCAACGACGAAGCCAAGAACATGGCCGGCGAAGATGCCGACTTCCATCGTCGCGACCTCTTCGACGCCATCGCCCGCGGCGATCACCCGTCCTGGACACTGCACGTTCAGGTGATGCCTTATGAAGACGCCAAGACCTACCGGATCAACCCCTTTGATCTGACCAAAACCTGGCCCCACGCGGACTATCCGTTGATCAAAGTGGGCACCATGACCCTCAACCGCAACCCGGACAATTTCTTTGCCGAAATTGAACAGGCCGCGTTCTCGCCGGGCAACGTTGTACCGGGGATTGGTCTGTCTCCGGACAAGATGCTGCTGGGTCGGGCCTTCGCCTATAACGATGCGCAGCGCAACCGCATCGGCACCAACTTTCATCAGCTGCCGGTGAACAAGCCCAAAGTGGACGTGAACACCTATATGTTCGACGGCCACATGGCGTACGAGCACAGCGGTAACCGCCCGGTTTACGCGCCCAACTCCGAGGGCCGTTCCTGGTCGGACGAAACCGGCCCCGTGGACGATCGCTGGGATACCGACGGTGACATGGTGCGCAGTGCCTACACCCTGCGACAGGACGATGACGACTTCTCCCAGCCGGGCACCCTGGTGCGGGAAGTGTTCAACGACGCCCAGCGGGAGCAACTGGTCGAGACCGTTGCCGGCGCCCTGCTCGGCGGCGTACGCAGCCCGGTTCTGGAGCGTGCCTTCGAGTACTGGAAGAACATTGATGCCGATGTGGGCAAACGCATTGAGGAGAAGGTCAGGGCCGGCGGAGCAAAAGAGCCGGTTTCAGGGATGAGCGAAGGCTAATATCCCGCTGATTGCTGTTGTGACTGAACCCCGGCGCTGCCCTGCGCTGGGGTTTACTGTCTCACCCTCAGACGGACGACAGGGATAACGACATGGACATCAGCACCAGCAAGCCAATGATAACGCTGATAGTGATGGCCAGTCCGGAGCGGTCCTCAGCGCTTCCGCCACCAGCAAACCGTCTGCGCACGGCTTTAACGAAGCGTTTAGGTGTATAGACGTTCTTGCGATAGTGCTTCTGATAATATTCAAGCAGTTCCTGTGGCATGGATTCGGGGGCAAACCGGAACCACAGCTTAAGCACGCCCACGATGTCCTTACGGCAGGCCCAGCGTCGCAACGGATCAGGCAGCCGCTGAAGAGGCAGAGCTGCCCCGAAGTCGATAATCACCGGATGCCCATTGCCGGAAACCAGGACATTTCCGGAGTTGCCCAGGTCCATATGCGCCACCCCATGCTTATGGAGCGCTTTCACATTGTCCAGCAAACGAGGAAAGAAATCCTGAGGCACTGAATTGCGCTCAGCCTGCTCTTTAATGGGAATCCCTTCAACCAGCCCGTAACTTACGGTAGGCAGCGTGTCGTTACTGAGAGCGATCGGTTGCGGGGTAAAGCCCAGACCCTCGACGCTTTTCAGCATCCTGAATTCATGGGCTGCAAGCACCATGAAGTATTTTCCCAGCGGTCCTCTGGAAAACTGATACGACTTGTCGACCTGCCTGTTGCCACAGCCGTCGGTACGGATCGACAGAACCGATTTATACCATTTCCGGTCGTTCAGTTGGCTGTTCATTCTCTCCCCCCAACCATCAGGACGCCTCGAGTCGTTTTGTCCCGAAGGGCAATCCGAAAGGTACCGGCTACAGCTTCAACAGCCCGGTACCGAGGCAAAAAAAAAGCAGATCAACCGAGTGCTGATCTGCTTTGTTCTTATAGGATAACCGGGAAATCATGGGCTATTAACTGGCGAGATTTCCATCTTGCGACTACAACCCATGTGCATCACTATCAGATTCTCAAAACTCCCGATTACCTTTTATTTGCAGTAAATCCAG
>JAJUHY010000053.1 GCA_029265735.1 Marinobacter segnicrescens
AGTATCCAATGCTGAAAAGGTATCCAAATCAGAATATGAGCAGGTCAAGGCAGACCTCAAGGTACTGCGTGATGATCTCGCCAAACTGACCAAAAGCATGGCTGACGGGCAGAAAAGCAGTCTCCATAATCTGAAGGACGAGCTCCGACGGGAAAGCCAGGAAGCACTGGATTACGCCCGTGGTGCCGGCGAGAAAGCACTGCATGAAGCGGAGGAAAAGATTATTGAGCGGCCCTTTCTGACCGTGATCCTGTTGTTCCTGGCAGGCCTGATCGTTGGCAAGCTGCTTGACCGCTGATCATGTTCTCCAGGCAGGAAATTGAGGGGCTGCTCCGCAAGGCTCTGGCGGCGCTGATCGGTGGCCTGCTGGTGTTTGCCCTGCTAGCCGCCCTGCTCATTGCGGGGTTAGTGCTGGTGTTGTGGGCAATTACCGCCGGGCTTACCCCTTATATCGGTCAGGCCGGGGCCCTGGCGGTGTCCGGGGGGCTTTGTTTCCTGGCGCTTGGCCTTTTCTTCTGGCGCCTGATCAGTGCCCGGGTAACCTCGTCCAGTGAAGAAGGTGAGCGCAGCCCGACCCTCCGGGAGCGGATTGAAAACACAATCCGCGATAATCCTCTGGAAGCCGCGCTGGGGGCGTTCGCCCTTGGGCTGTTTGGTCAGGCTGATGCCCGCTTCCGTGCTCTGGTCCTGCAGAGCGGAGTGGCGTTCATGCGCCAGGCCAAGGCGGAGTCGGCCGCGGCTTCCGCGGACCCTGCAGGTGTCGAGCCCGGTGAAGGTATGCCTCTGGGAGGTGAGCCCTGAGTCCGGGCTCACTTCTTTCTCTTCTCTGTTGATTTTTGTTCTGCCCGCGAGACCCGTCAGAGCAATCCCGTATAGGCGCAGAACAGAAAGGCAGCGGATCCGCCCAGGATAAGAATCCAGGCCGGAATGATGAGGTCTCTGCGTCGAACCGTCTTCATGGGTGTTCCCTTTGTTGTTTTGATGTTTATCAATTTCATCAGGGTCTGTTTGCAGAGTAGATCATTTTCTGTTCAATCGCGATAAAAAGCTTCTGTTATCCAGAGTAGATTTCAGTCCCCGGCCTCCGGCTCAGCCATTCGGATCTGAATCGGCGGATAGAAAGAGGAGCGATGAGGATTGCCCTCGGCGGGATACAGAAGCGCATCCACAAAGCCCAGCCCCTGGAGCATTACCGTGGCGCTGCCGCCGGGATTTTCTTTATTACGCCCTTTAGTAAGCAGGCTCAATTTCGCCCGGGAATCACCAGTGCGGGCATTTACGCGGATGGCCATGCGTGCAGATTGCTCAAAAGGAACCGCCGCGTTATCGGTATGGTGGATCAGCAGGATGGGCGGAAAGCCTGGACCCACCAGGGACACTGGGCTGGATGCCATCGCCAGCTCGCTCATATATGTGGGGTACCCGGCCAGGGCGTCGGCGCTCTCGTGGGTGAGTTCTGGCAGGTCGCTCAGGTCCGAAATTCCGTTCTGGGATACGATGCCCTGTATGGCAGAAGACATGTCCGGATAACCCATGACCGGATCTTCTGCGGCCCCATCATCAATGGTCGCCCCCAGCATTTGCGCAAGATAACCACCAGTACCGCGGCCCCAGACGACGAGCTGTTCCGTGTCCAGCTGGAATTGTCCACCGTTGGCCCTCAGGAAGCGGATAGCTGCCTTTGCGTCGTGCAGCTGCGCCGGCCAGACAGCCTCGTCCGCCAGCCGATAGCCCACGGTCACCAGTGCGTAGCCCTGGTAGATGGCCTGGAATATGGCCGCGTCCGCAGCCCCGATGGGACTGCCGCTTTGCCAGTCGCCGTCGTGGGTATCGCCGCCATGGAAGTACACCAGGGTCCGATAGGGTGGGTCACCTTCGAAAGGGTAGATGATGGTCAGGCGTTGCCGCTGACTGACTTCGTCAAGGGTATAGGCAACCTCCGACTCGACTTTCCAGAACTGCCCCAGATCCACTACTTCCCCATACGCCGGCCCGGGCACATCGTTCGCCTGTGGATTTCTCCGGGACTCCATACGGCGCAGGGCCTGGCGGAAATCCGCCAGTAATTCCGGCGACGCATCACCGGTAATATTGACCGGTATCGGTGGAATTGACTGTGCCTCGGCCACCGTCACTGAAAGCGTGAAAACCCATAATGCGAAAAAAAGAATTCGGAGGCTCAACCCTGACTCCTGCATGTCGTTGCTGACTGGCAATCCGGCGCCAAGAATAAGCTCTTGCCGTCCTGCCGTCATCTGTTCCCGGTACAGGCGTTACTGGGTGACAGTCCAGCTTGTCGAATTGTTTGACAGCAGATGTCAGGCGCTCCGAAGCGCTACCGGGCTGCCGGCTGGCGTTCGCAAGCACTATTGCTCCATGTGTCGCGTTCTGATCTATAAGCAGGCGTCCGGAATTTTTACGGTCGCGGATTAATAAGTTTCTAACTTATTGATCATGCGTGTCTGGCCTGTAAATTGCTGAAGAGAAGAAAGGGAAAGAGCAGTTTTGATTGTAACCCAGGAAGTTTCTACGATAAGGATGCCGTTATGTTTTCAAGATTTACCCCGCTGTTCGCGTTCATGTTGCCGGCGCTGGCCAACGCCGGGCTGCTTCATTACGACCTCAATTTTGATACTTATGATTCGGAAAATCTGGTGTCCGGGACCGGTTTCCTGCTGGCAGATACCGAACTTGATGCGATCATTGGTGGGCAGCTCATCTGCGATGAGTTTGTCTTCACCTGGACCAGCAGTGACCCGGCAGCCCTGGCCCGGCTTGATGAGTATTACGGTGCGGATGTGGTCCATGGGGGCCTGGTTACCGGAGTCAATGAACTCACCGGTGAAACTGGCACTTTCGACCTGATGTTCCTGTTGTGGCCACCGGCGGAGGGCACCGGGTTTGCAGACAAGTTGCAGACTCACTTCGCGGAAGATGTCTGGTCGACCATCCATCTTCCGTCGGACAGCCGGTCGGAAGGGCACTGGATGAACTCTCCGCTGACCACTCATTTTCGGCTGGATATGCCCGTAAACGTGCTCTATGAAGAAAGCGGTACGGAAGTATCAGCTCCGGCTACCTTGCCAATACTGATGCTTGGGCTGCTGGCTTTAGGTATCCGCCGGAGGTTCTGAACACCTCTGACTCGTCCTGAGACAGGACACAGGCCGCGCTGGCCTGCCATAATGCCACCTGATTCTGGCCAGCGATTGAAGGTGTTATGTCTGAATTACCCGATCCCAAAAGCGCCCGGGAGCTTAAAGGTGGCACCGGACTGCGTCGAATCCTGAACGCCACTGGTTATTCCATGCAAGGGTTCAGGGCCGCCTTTCGTACCGAGCCGGCGTTCCGGCAATTGGTGCTTCTGAACCTGATCCTGCTGCCGGTCGCCCTGTGGGTGGATGTGTCACCGGTTGAGCGGGCTTTGCTGCTGATCACGCCGCTGCTTTCCCTGACTATAGAACTGCTTAACTCCTCCATCGAGCATGTGGTAGACCGAATTTCCCTCGAGCTCCACCCGCTGTCCAAATCCGCCAAGGATATGGGTAGTGCAGCGCAGTTTATGGGGCTGGTGATTATCGTCGTTTGCTGGACCACCATCCTTCTTTAGCCCTGTTGTCTCAAAGATTGTAATTGCGTCTCAGGCGGATTTACGGTTAGCTGTCTATCTTTTTCGGAGAAGTATCCTTGTCGCAGTTTCGTCTGGCTCTATTACTGGGATTGACTGTCGCCCTCGGTCCGCTGGCGCTGGATGCCTATCTACCGGGGTTTCCCGATATTGCCGCTGACCTGGGTGTCAGCGTGGGCGATATCGGGTTGACTTTGAGTGCCTACGTGGGTGCGCTGGGTCTGGCTCAGCTGATCGGCGGCCCCTTTTCGGATCGTTACGGGCGCCAGACCATTCTGCTGACCGGTCTGGTGGTGTTCGGTGCGGCAGCCTTTATGGTTTCCCGCGCCATGACACTGGACGAGATGCTGTTCTGGCGGGTGATTCAGGGGATCGGCGGCGCCTTTTGCGCCGTATCGGTACCGGCCATTGTGCGGGATACAACCAGTGGGCAGGAAGCGGCCCGGCTGTTCGGGCTGATCGGTTTGATCATGTTCGTTGCCCCCGCCGCGGCTCCCGCCATCGGGGCTATGCTATTGGCAATCGGAGAGTGGCCAGCGGTTTTTCTGATGCTGACCGGGTATGCGGTATTTGTTGGCATCGTGCTAAAGCTGGACTTGTTCCCGCGGTTGCCCCCCCACAAGCCTGTAAACACGCCGGCAATCACGCTGATCACGAACTACGCGCTGGTACTCCGACACCGGACCACCATGCGGTTTGTGGGCATACAGGTGTTGTGTTTCAGTTCGATGCTGGTGTTTATCACCCATGCGTCTTTTATCTATCAGGAGTGGTTCGGGCTCTCCAAATCCCATTTCTCGGCGCTGTTTGCCGCTAACGTTGGAATGATGGCGGTGCTGAATATGCTGAATCGCAGGTTGCTGCTGAGCTATCAGTCCACCCGGTTGTTGCGGATCGGTGTGGTGGTTCAGTTTGTCGCTATGGTGGCCCTGGTCGCAAGTGCCTGGTTGGAGGCGTCTTACTGGGTAGTGGCGGTCTGCATTATTGCCGGCGTTGGCTGCATGGGGGCGATCATTCCCAACAACATGGCCAATGCGCTGGAGTATTTCCCCCATCTGGGTGGAACCACATCTGCTTTACTCGGTGGCACACAGTTCACCATTGCCGGAATCATCAGTGCGCTGTCTGCCAAGTACGCTGGTCATGCACTGCTACCCGTGGTGCTGACCATGGCGGCGTGTTGTTTTGGTGCCGTTTTGCTGGCCTGGGGTGCGCCCCGGGCAGTTGCCCGTGAGGCAGCCGTAGCATGAAGCGCCAGTCCGTAGGTAGGCCATCGCTGGTTGGCGGTACCAGTATCATCGCCGGTGTCTGTGTCGGTGCCGGAATGCTCGGACTGCCCAGCTCCGGCGCCGGTGCATGGACCCTCTGGTCCAGCCTGGCGCTTGTGGTCACCATGGCCATGATGACCATGTCCGGCTGGATGCTGCTGGAAGCTCTCAAGCACTTTGATCTCCGGGCATCGTTCAATACGGTAACCCGCTCGCTGCTTGGGCCGCAGGTGAACATCCTCAGCAATCTGATGGTCTACTTCGTGGGCGGTATCCTGCTCTATGCCTATATCACCTCGTCGGGGCTGATCATTCAGGACCTGACCGGCCTCAATAGCAAGTTGGGCTCAGTGGCCTTCGCAGTCGTGTTCTCCCTGGTGGTCTGGCATTCCACGCGGGCGGTGGACCGGCTTTCGGTGCTGTTAGTCGTTTTTATGGTGCTGAGTTTCCTGTTCGGTGTCTCTGGGCTGGCAAGTCGTATTGATTTTGCGATTCTGTTCGACCAGGGCAACGGAAACGGCCGCTATGCACCCTATGCCATGGCCATGTTTCCCGTCGCACTGGCATCATTCGGTTACCACCATTCTGTCGCCTCCCTGCGTGCCTATTACGGCGAAGAGCGTAAGGCGCAAAAGGCGATTCTTGGCGGCACCACAATCGCGCTGCTGTTCTATCTGATCTGGCTGATCAGCATTTTTGGCAACCTGCCCAGGGAAGAGTTCGGGCCGGTGGTAGAGCAGGGGGGAGAGGTGAATGTGCTGCTGTCAGCGCTGGCGTTTGCCATAGATTCAGACCGGGTCGCGAACATCATCAGCGCCTTCTCGGCGGCCGCGATCCTGTCATCTTTTGTGGGTGTTGGTCTGGGCACATTCGACTTCATGGCCGACCTGTTCGGCTCTGGTAACGACCGTAAGGGCCGCACCAAAACCTGGGCCATTACATTTATCCCACCACTTCTGCTCTCGCTTCTGGCCCCCTTCGGGTTCGTACTGGCCATAGGCTATGCTGGCGCCGCCGCAGCGGTCTGGACCTGCATCGTGCCGGCGCTGCTTGCACGTAAATCCAGAGTGCTTCCCGGGGGCCGGGACGGCTTTATGGCTCCGGGAGGTCAGCTCGCCATTATGCTCGTGCTGGGGTTCGGGGTGCTGACCATCATCTTTCACTTTCTCGAGCTGGCGGGAATGTTGCCGGTGGCCGACCTGGGGGAGTGAAGATCCTCGGTGAATGGCAAAAACAGGAGCTTCAGTTCTGGAAAGCAAACAGTGGCGAATCATTTATCAGACACTGGTTAAATCAATCCAAACGTACGCAATATTGTGCGGATCTGGTGTTTGTTGCCTTCTGGCGGCTGTGAAGTCGCCCTAGTACTTTGAGAGGTGGAAGCCGTTCTTTTGGGCGATTACGAGAACCCGGGCTGCGCTAGCGGTTTGGCTCTCCTGAAAATTTGGGGTTTCTCTATCGGCGGTGTTGTGACGCAGTTAACGGCGAGGATATATGGCCTTCAACATGGGTTGTGCTACAGTTGGAGGTTAAGGATTTATTGAAAAGGACATTTCATGAGCAACCTCGACTGCATGGCGCAAGCCAAGATCACTATTTTAGGCGCAGGCTTCACTATTAGAAACGCTCCTGTTGGGCTCAACGCTGGTACTGTCGCGCTGCTTGCGATTAGAGCGAACAAGTCGGCTCCGCATATCACCTATGCAGTTTCAAGTTTTTTGACGCTGACAAAAATAATGGTTCGATTGTCATCGGCGGTGTTGCGACTGATTGGTTCTACATTACCGATGAAGCCTTTAATTCACTTCAACTAAGGAATCTTTCTGGTGAAGGCTACAAGCTCGACATCAAGATAAAAGGTGCGTTGCTTGTTTCTGGCAAAGCGGATGTTGAAGCAACTCTCATAAGTAAAATCGGCACTCCGATTAAGGTTATTGAGGCATATGAAGTTTCCTCCTCCGGCATTCAGGCGTCCGAAACCATGGTCCGCGGGCAGTTAGAAATTATGCCGGGTGCCAGAGAGTCGATTGCCGAATGTCAGTCATAGGATAAGGCTGACATTTATATGGAGAGTTTGAAAAAAAATAGCACTAAGTTGTTCCTCAGCTATCTCCTGCTTGCTCTCTCTATTCTGATTTGGGCTGGGGCTTGGTCATTCCCTGTGGTAGCTGAGCAATGGATGGGTCTGTCAAGCTGCGTCAGTGGAGTATGCGGAACAATTACTGCTGTATACAGTACACTGCTATTCAAAGCTGTTGTGATAGGCGTGTTGCTATTCCTTGCCGCGAAGGAGTTTTTGATCAGTGATAACGCGAAAAAGCTCAAGCTAAACTTGGTAGTGCTTTTGCTCGGGATGGTGGTTACCGCTGTTTTCTTCGTTGGTTTGAGTCTTCCACTTCTAGAGGCAACACCCGTATAAAGGGCTTGACTCCAATTACCTCCTTCGCCACCTTAGGGTTCCCTATATCTCACTGCAACGCTGGACCTGTTCTCACGGCAGACTGTTAGCTGGTCTATAAAGTAGCCGCCATGTTTTACCTCGTCTGGCTGAACAGTATTTGGCAACCTGCCAAGGGATGAGTTCGGGCCGGTGGCGGACCTGGGAGGGTGAGAGTCTGCGGGCAATGGCCGTGACAGACGATGACTGCCAGTGTGCCTACCCCAGCATCCAGCCTGCAGCCCCGGTCAGCAATACAACCAGCGCAGGTGGAAAGCGCGCGAGCACGAGTAGTGCAAAAGCTGCAAGCGCCAACCCGAAATCGGCCTTGCTGTGGATGGCACTGGTCCACACAGGGTCGTACAGGGCGGATAGCAGAATACCGACAACACCCGCATTGATACCGGCCATCGCCGACTGAATGCCGGCTCGATGGCGTAAAGCCTGCCAGAATGGCAGGGCAGCGATCAGCAACAGCATCGCCGGAAGAAAGATGGCTCCGAGCAGCACAAAGCCGCCTGCCCAGCCGCTCTGAACGCCGTCAGCAACAGTGCCGAGAAAGGCCGCGAACGTGAACAATGGGCCGGGTACAGCCTGGGCGGCGCCGTATCCAGCGAGGAAATCTGCCTCACTGACAAACCCGGTGGACACCACGGCTGTCTGCAGCAGTGGTAAAACCACATGGCCCCCGCCGAACACCAGAGCGCCAGCACGGTACACCCCGTCCACTAAAGTCACCACAGGTGAGCCTGTTACTATCGTCATCAGCGGCAGCGCGACCAGCAGTGCAATCAGCAACAACAGTGCGACCATGCCCAGTTTGCGCGAGACCGGATAAACGGGAGCGCTTGTGCTGAAGGCCCGGGTTATCTTCAAACCCCACCAGCCTGCGAACCCAGCCACTGCAATTGCGGCCATCTGCCCCAGAATGTCCGGTAAGGCCAATGTCAGCAACGCGGCCAGTACTGCCAGAGTGCGCCGGGAACGGTCTGGGCACAAGGTTTGTGCCATACCCCATACGGCCTGCGCCACAATAGCCACCGCGACGATTTTGAGCCCCTGCACCCATCCAGACTGCGCCAGCCCTGCATGCCCTGTCATACCGTAGGCAAAGAGAATCAAGGCTATGGCAGACGGCAAAGTGAAGCCCGTCCATGCCGCAATCAACCCCAGCCACCCTGCCCGGCCAAGCCCCAGCGCCATGCCCACCTGGCTGCTGGCAGGTCCAGGCAGAAACTGGCACAGAGCCACGAGGTCGGAATAGGCGCGGTCATCGAGCCAGCGGCGGCGTTCGACAAACTCTGTGCGGAAGTAACCCAGGTGTGCGACCGGACCGCCAAACGAGGTCAGTCCCAGCTTGAGAAAGGCGGTAAATACTTCAAGCACACCCCGTGCACATGGTCTGTGTCCGGTACCGGTTAAATTTGTCATCTGATCGAGGCCTCCCATAAAGCTTTTCTATACCATGGGAACCAAGACAGGTCCTGGTGAGGAGTGGGTTTTTTTTACAACGTCGTTATCTGTATCGGAATCCGGAGAACAAGCGATGAAAGGAAGTTGTCTTTGTGGCGGAATTGAGTATGAGGTAGACCAACTGGATACGGCTATTCAACACTGCTCCTGTAAGACATGCAGGAAGGCGCATGCGGCAGCCTTCAATACGGGGGCAGGGGTTCTACGTAATCATTTTCGCTGGGTGAAAGGTGAGAGTACCCTCTCGAGCTTCGAGTCTTCTCCCGGGAAAAAACGCTACTTC
>JAJUHY010000140.1 GCA_029265735.1 Marinobacter segnicrescens
AATTGAAGGTGGCTGCATCACCGCCGGTAACGCCAGCCAGCTGTCCGACGGCGCTGCTGCCTGCGTACTGATGGATTCCAGGCTCGCCGAGCAGCGCGGGCTGCAACCGCTGGGCGTGTACCGCGGCATTGCGGTCGCTGGCCTGAAGCCGGAAGAAATGGGCATTGGTCCGGTTTACGCCGTACCCAAACTGCTCAAGCAGCACGGCCTGAAAGTAGACGACATCGGCCTGTGGGAACTGAACGAAGCCTTCGCCGTACAGGTACTCTACTGCCGCGACAAGCTGGGCATCCCCAACGAGCGCCTGAACGTTAACGGTGGCGCCATCTCCATTGGCCACCCCTACGGCATGAGTGGTGCGCGTATGGTTGGTCACGCCCTGCTGGAAGGCAAGCGTCGCGGTGTGAAATACGTGGTGGTCACCATGTGTGTCGGCGGCGGCATGGGCGCAGCCGGCCTGTTCGAGGTACTGTAATGAGCAACCCCCTTGACGCGTTTTCACTCAAGGGCAAGACCGTCCTGATCACTGGCGCGTCCAGTGGTCTGGGCGCTCACTTTGCCCGCATCTGTAGCCAGGTCGGCGCTCGCGTCGTGATTGGCGCACGGCGGGTGGAGAAGCTCGACCAGCTGGCCGAGGAGATCCGCTCCCAGGGCGGCGAGGTGCTGGCTGTACCCATGGACGTGACCAGCCGGGACAGCGTTGAAGCTGCGTTTGACGCCGCCGAAGAGGCTTTCGGTGTGGTCGACGTGGTTCTTAATAACGCCGGCGTTGGCGGCGCGGTGCGGGCACTGGAGCTTAGCGAAGAAGACTGGCGCTCCATGCTGAGCACCAACCTCGACGGCGTCTGGCGAGTGGCCCAGTGTGGCGGCCAGCGTATGGTCAAAGCTGGAAAGCCCGGCAGTATTGTCAACATTGCGTCGATTCTTGGGCTACGTGTAGGCCGGGGCTTGAGCCACTATGCCACCTCAAAGGCGGCAGTGGTGCAGTTGACCAAATCCCTCGGCATGGAGTTGGCCCGTTTCAACATTCGGGTTAATGCCATCGCCCCGGGATATTTCCTTACGGAAATCAACGATGAGTTCTTTGACACCGAGCAGGGCCAGGAATTCATCCGCAAGGGCGTACCCATGCGGCGCCTCGGACAGCTGGAAGAGCTCAACGGTGCCATGCTGCTGCTCGCCAGTGACGCCGGCCAGTTCATGACCGGCTCGGTCGTTACCGTTGATGGCGGTCATGTTGTAAACCCGCTGTAGAACCACAGCTCCGGCCACCGGGCTGGTGGTCGGAGGCCTTGCCCGACCTTACCGAATCATTAATCCCTCGCCACGCAACTTTCTTCAGGCGGATCCCGTTGCCATGATGTAGTAACGGATCACTGACCAAAGCAGGGATAGAATGCAGCGTCGTTCAGGCTCATCTCCATCACCCGGCGACGATAACAAGCCCAGATCCGTTGCCGCCAACGCCATCAATTTCCAGCAGATTGCCCCCGTTGTCATCGCCGGCATGGGCTTTATCGTGTTTCTGGACTGGGCGCAGGATGTGTTACTGCCGCTGGTGGCCGGCATCATGATCAGTTACGCCCTGGATCCACTGGTGTCGTTTCTCGACCGTGTAAAAATTCCCCGTCCCATCAGTGCCGCTCTGGTACTGAGTGCCTTGCTGGGAATACTGGCACTGGCAGCGCTTCCGTTACAGAGTGAAGCCATGAAAATGCTGGAGCGGATTCCCGACGCTATCCAGCAGTTCGAGCAGCAAAGCCGGCAACAGCCGAAAAGCGAAGGACTGATGGAGAAAGCCCAGGAGGCCGCCAAGGAAATCGAGGAATCCGCCGCCCGGGCAGAAGGCCCCGGGGACCGGGTTCAGGCGACCGAAGTCCGCATCGTGGAGGAACCCTTTGATGTCCGGGACTACCTGATGGAGCGGGCCTCCGGCGGCACCATGCTGGTCACCCAGCTCTTTTCGGTACTCTTCCTGGTGTATTTCGTGCTCGCCATCGGCACCCTGTACAAACGCAAAATCGTGCGTATGTCTGGCCCGCAGTTTCACAGCATGCGCAAGGCCGCCCGCATTCTTAACGAATTTCACTACCAGATGCGCCGCTTCATCTTCGTGATGTTCCTGAGCGCGGTGTTTGTTGGCGTCTTTACCTGGCTCGCTTTCCTGCTGCTCGGGGTCGAGCAGGCTCTGCTATGGGGGGTTCTGGCTGGCATCGCGTCGGCCATTCCCTACCTGGGCCCGTTTCTGGTCTTCATCGGGTCGGGGGTGGCCGCTTTCATTCAGTTTGGCTCTCTGGATATGGCCATTGCCGTGGCGGTGACCTCCCTGATCGTCACCAGCATCCAGGGCTATCTGCTGACACCGTGGCTGACCAGTCAGCTGTCCAGCCTCAATGCCGTGGTGATCTTCATCGGTTTACTGTTCTGGGGTTGGCTCTGGGGACCGGTGGGGCTGGTGCTTGCGACACCGATACTGATGATGACCAAAACCCTGTGTGACCATGTTGAGAACCTGCAGGGCCTTGGCGAACTGCTGGGCAAGTAACCGAAACGCTGCCGCGGTTATTCCCGGGCCGGTACAAAGACCGGTGCGCCGTCCGCTTCCACCGTCATCAACTTCTGACCATAGAGCTTTTCCAGCACCGATGGCACCAGCATGGCTTCAGCCGGCCCCCAGCAGGCCTCACCGTCGGGATAGAGCAGCAGCAGATGGTCACACCAGCGCGCGGCCAGGTTGAGGTCGTGCAGGCACATGAACACCGCTTTACCACCAGCCGCCTGCTGTTTCAGCAATTTCATCACGGCAACCTGATGATGGAGATCCAGATGGTTGGTGGGCTCGTCCAGCAACCAGATGGCCGGAGCCTGAGTCAGAATGGTGGCAATGGCGACCCGCTGACGTTCACCACCGGACAGGGTGCTCACCAGCCGGTCCCTCAAGTGTCCGACGTCCAGCGCCTGCAGGGCCGCCTCTGCCCGGGCCAGGTCATCACCCGTTTCCATCTGCCATGGGGACAGCCAGGGATGACGACCGATAAGTGCGGTCTCCAGGACTGTGGCTGGGAAACCATCCTGTCGATCCTGGAACACCAGGCCGAGCTGACGCGCGATCTCACGCCGCCCCAGATCGTTCAGTCGCTGTGCCCCCAGCCGAACATCGCCGTTTCTTGACGGCCGCAGTCCGGCCAGTGTGTGTAACAGCGTGGTCTTGCCAGCACCGTTAGGGCCCAGAACACCCCAGATCTGGCCGGCGGCCACCGAAAACTCCAGCGGATTCCCGTCGGGGCGACCCGGGATATCAATCACCAGCTGGCAGGCTTGCAGCGTACTCATCACCGGCTCCGGTACAGCAGATACAGGAAGGCAGGCACACCCAGCAACGCAGTTATCACCCCAACCGGGAGCTGCTCCGGCGCAATCACCACCCGGGCCAGCGTGTCCGCCAGCACCAAGAGCACGCCGCCGCCCAGGGCACAGGCCGGCAGAATAATACGCTGGTCGTTGCCCAGCACCAGCCGCAACATATGGGGCACCACCAGCCCCACAAAGCCAATGCTGCCAGCGGTGGTGACGGCTGTGGCTGTCAGCAGGCTGGCGCCAATATAGATAGACCATTCCAGCGGACGTACGTTAACGCCCAACGCTGCGGCCTGCATCGGTCCCCGGGCCAGCACGTTGAGACTACGGCCAACGGGCAACACCAGCAGGCATGCCAGCACCAGCATCACAAAGGCAGGCCAGGGCGTGCGTGCATAAGCCACGTCGCCCATCAGCCAGTAGAGCATGCCCGGCAGTTCCCGCGTAGGCGCGACCGCCAGTAACAGGGTAATTATTGCGCCCCAGCCGGCAGCGACCACTACACCGGTCAGCAGCAGTCGCGACGGGGTCCAGCTACCGGTGCCGTGGGCGAGCCCGAAAACCATCAGTGTAGACAGCAGCGCGCCTCCAAAAGCGGAAGCGCCGACCAGTGCCCCGGCGAGGCCCAGCAGCATACTGAGCAACGCACCAACGGCAGCGCCGCCGGACAACCCGAGCACATAAGGATCCGCCAGCGGATTGCGCAACAGCACCTGCATCAAGGCACCGGCGACGGCAAGAAGACCACCGGTGGCAAAGGCCGCCAGGGTTCTCGGCAGCCTCAGTTCCAGCACCAGTGTGCGGTTCAGCTCACTGCTGCCGCCGGTAAAAACCGCCAACGTATCCGCCAGCGTAAGACCGGCGCTGCCGACGCTCACTGAGAGCACCATGGCCGCAAGCCCGGCAAGGGCCAGCCATAGCAGCGGGCGTAGCGCTTTAGAGGCGGGCACGAGCCTGGTCCAGCAAATCGCAGAGCTCCCGGGTGCCTTCCAGCATGCGCAGGGACGCTCGCTGCAACAAATCCGGGGAAAGGTAGAACAGGTTACCGGTCGCTACCGCTGTCAGGGAGGGCCAGGCCTGCCAGCGGTCCAGCCAGGTCTGATCGGCCTCGCCACGGCCGGCAGTCACGATCACTTCCGGGTCCGCTGTCAGCAGGTTTTCCAGGGACACCCGTGGTACCAGACGGGGCAGCTCACCAAACACATTGACGCCCCCACAGAGCTGGATGGATTTGCTGATCAGTTCATCTCCGTTCACAGTCATCAGCGGCTGGTCCCAGACCTGATAGAACACCCGCACGGACTCGGCGGACACGTAACGATCTTCAATCGCATCAAGCCCGGCCAGAAACGCCTGCGCCTGCTGCTCCGCCAACGGCTGGTGTCCCGTCAGCAGGCCGAGGGTTCTCACCGCGTCAGCGATATCATCAAAGGTCCGTGGCGCCAGCCAGAATACCGGTACGCCCAGCCCTGCCAATCGGTCCAGCTGGGCACGGGGGTTGCCATCCGTCCAGCCAATCACCAGGTCGGGCTTCAGGGTCAGAATCGTCTCAAGATCCACACGACTGCTGTCTCCGACACGAGGTATCGAATTCGCCTCAGGCGGATAATCGCTCCAGGCGCCGACGCCGACCACGGCATCCCCTGCCCCGGCGGAGAAAACCAGCTCCGTAGCGCCGGGGGAGAGAGAAATGATGCGGGTGGCCGGCGCGGTCAGGCAGACTTCCCGATCAAGGGCGTCCACGGCACACAGGGGTTGCGCCGCAACCGATGTTGCAAGCAGCAGCATAGCCACCGCAAGCCCATAACGGTGAAACGTCATACCAACCTGGCCATCGCTACACCCATAAATCACCGCCCAAAATCATACCGCAGTGAAGCCATAAAGGTCCGGCCGGCTGCCAGGTATTCAAAAGGTTCAAAGGTCACGCTGTCGCTACCCAGGCTCGTTGCATACCGGCGGTCGAACAGGTTATCCACCTTGAAGCTTGCGGACCAGCCTGGAAAGAGGTTCCAGCTTGCCCGCACATCCACGGTTCCGTAACCGGGCAGCAGGCTGGTATTGCCGGCGTCGTTATAACGATCACTCTCGGCAACAAGGCTCGCTCCCACCGACCACTGATCAAACAGGCGGTCTGCATCGAGGCGAAGGTTTTTGGTAGCACGGCGAGGCAGACGGGCGCCGGTATCCCGGTTTTCGGTGTCCGCGTAGGTCACTGCCGCACCCAGGTTCCAGTCATCCGTTTCATAACCCGAACTCAGCTCA
>JAJUHY010000158.1 GCA_029265735.1 Marinobacter segnicrescens
CATGAACAACGGGCCTCACTTAAGGTTGAGGATGGCGACACCCACGAAACTTTCCGCCGTCGTCACCAATCCGGAAAACCCTGTGAAGAAGCAGTCACTACCGCAAAAACATACCTTAACAAGGGCTTACCTAAGCCCGACGGCGGCCGGAACTAATTCCCGGCCACTTCCTGAGCCCTGGCAGTCCAGGTAGGAGATCCGTTTTATGAAGATTACCCGAAAGCATCTGGACGACGCGGTCGCGCATCAGATACTTGATTCCCGGCAGGCGGACGAACTTTACCAGTTCCTCAACCAGCAGCCCGGTATCGGACCTTCGTTCAACTTTACCAACGTGCTGTATTACCTCGGCGGTCTGATAGCGATCGGCGCAATGACGGTGTTTATGACTCTGGGGTGGGAAGTGTTCGGCGGTTGGGGGATCTTTTTTATCGCCCTGCTCTACGCTGGCGTAGCGCTGCTGCTGGCCCGGCGCTTCCAGCGGCTGGGTCTGGCGATCCCGGCGGGTTTGTGTGCGACCTTTGTGGTCGCGCTGACGCCTCTGGCCCTGTATGGCCTGCAGCAGGCGCTTGGGCTCTGGCCGGATGGCTCGGTGTATCGTGACTATCACCGGTACATTCGCTGGCACTGGCTGTATCTGGAGTTGGGCACCCTGGCGGTCGGGATCGTATTGGCGTGGATCTACCGTTACCCGTTTATGATGCTGCCGCTCGCGGTCACGCTCTGGTATCTGTCGATGGATGTGGCGGCGATGCTGATGACCAGCTACTACGACTATCAGTTCCGGGCGCTGGTCTCCATGTACTTCGGCCTGTTGATGACACTGACGGCCTTCTGGGTGGATGTCCGGTCCCGGTCAAAGGCCGACTATGCGTTCTGGCTTTATATCTTCGGGGTTCTCACCTTTTGGGGGGGCTTGACCGCACAGGACTCGTCCGGCGAGCTGTCCCGGTTTCTCTACTTCTGCGTGAATCTGCTGATGATTGGCATCGGCGTGGTTATTGTGCGGCGGGTCTTTGTGGTGTTCGGCGCGTTGGGGGTCAGCTTTTATCTGGGACACCTGGCCTGGGATGTGTTCCAGGACAGCTGGTATTTCCCGATAGCACTGACGGTGATTGGGCTGGGCATTATTTACCTTGGGGTTCTCTGGCAAAGACACGAGCAGAAGCTCACCGAACGCGTCCGTTCCTGGCTACCTGCTCCGCTTCAGGAAATGCTGGCGCGTAGCTGATACCGCAATTCCTGGAGTCCGGCCCGCTGCTTATCTACCCCATGAGAGGCAGGGCCGGTTGTTTGCCGAGACGGTACACTGGGATTACCCTGCAACCCGGTAGCTATCATGTTTGGTGTGATTCTTCTGCTGCACCTGCTCGGTGCGACCATCTGGACCGGCGGGCATCTGGTGCTCGCCCTCTGCATTCTGCCCGGCGTGCTGAAGGAGCGCTCCGTCAGTCGCCTTGTAGCCTTTGAGCAGGTCTATGAACGGCTGGGAATGACTGCGCTGGCGGTACAGATCGTGACAGGTCTGTGGCTGGCCCACCGGCTGATACCGGATATTACGCTCTGGCTGGACGGTTCAAACCCCCTCGCCCGAGGCATTCTGGTCAAGCTGACACTGCTGTTACTGACAGCGATTGTTGCTCTGGACGCCCGCCTTCGGGTCATTCCCAGACTGGACGAACAGCGCCTGAACGACATGGCCTGGCACATTATCGCGGTGACGATTCTGTCCGTTCTATTCGTGGCCGCCGGCGTGGCGTTCCGGACTGGCTGGTGGTTTTAACCACTCCACCGGGTTATCGCTTTACCACTCCGCGCTTTGCCGCTAGGGTTTCTACCGAACATGTCAGGAGGAACTCCATGGGTTTTGCGGCAATTCATGAACGGGCGCTGGCCCGGAAAGGCGGTCCGGAGAGCCTGAGCTCGCTGCTTCCGCACGTGGCTACACCCCTGGAACTGATCGAACTGGCCGATGATCGCTACCTGGCCGAAATCACCCGCTGCGTGTTCCGCGCCGGCTTCGTGTGGAAAGTCATCGACAACAAATGGTCCGGATTTGAAGCCGCCTTTGATGGCTTTGTGCCCCGTTACTGGCAGCAGGTGTCACCGGAGGTGCTGGAAAACCTGGCCAGCGACACGCGCATTATCCGTAACTTCCAGAAGATCCGTACGGTCCCTGAGAATGCCCGGATGGTGGTGGATGCGGCTCAGGAATACGGCAGTTTTGGCCATATGCTGGCCCAGTGGCCGTCTACCGACCAGGCCGGCCTGCTGCTGTGGCTGAAGCGCCACGGCTCCCGGCTGGGTGGCAATACCGCTCAGTATTTTCTGCGGCTGGTAGGCTGGGATGGGTTTATACTGACATCGGATGTGGTCGCGGTGCTGCGTCTGGAAGGTCTGATGGACGCAACCCCCGGTAGTAAAAAGGCGCTGCTACAGGCACAGGCCGCCTTTAATGAGTGGCACCGGGAGACGGGCCTGCCCTACAGCCACCTGTCAAAAATCGCTTCCTGCAGCATAGAGCGCTGATGAATATGGACCCGGACCCTACACTGAAGTACTGGCTGTTCCTGGGCTGCGCCATCGTGGCGGAGGTCATCGGTACGTCCGCCCTGAAAGACGCCGAGGGTTTTACCCGTTTGTGGCCCTCCCTCATTGTGGTCGCTGGCTACTCGGTGGCTTTCTTCTTCCTCTCCCTGACCCTGAAAGCCATTCCGGTGGGCATCGCCTACGCCATCTGGGCTGGCCTGGGCGTTGTGATGATCTCCCTGGTGGGCTGGCTGGTGCTGGGGCAGAGGCTCGATGCCGCTGCCATTGCCGGGATGGCGTTGATTGTCGCCGGTGTTGCGGTGATCAACCTCTTCTCAAACGTCAGCGGCCACTGACCTCAGTCCGTACTGTCGGCGGCTGCGTTCAGCAGGTGCGGTCTCTTCAAAGCCTTCTGAAACAGATCCCGGTTCTCCGCGATGCTCAGGGCGCAACGATCGGCGATGTCTTCATCCAGCCCCTCGACATTGCGTATCAGAAATTCCCGGATCTCTTCTGACAGCTCCAGCACCTTGTCGCGGGCGTCTGCGTCAGCTTTATTGGTGAACAACAGGGTGTCCGGATGCTTCAGTGCCATGTCCAGCCCATCCTTATCGGAGAAATAGACTGCTTGTACCGCCATGGGAGTGCCTCGCAGTAATTGGATTTGGTACTGTATGAATTTACAGTAATTTCGGTGACAACTCAACGGCTATGCCAGCAGGATGTCTTCTACCTGACGGGCCAGCTCCGCCACATGCTCATCCTGGGCACCCAGTTCCGTCAGGGCACTGGCGAGCTTGAACAGATAATCGGCGTTGGGGCCGCTGGGCCCGTGGGATCGGGCAATCTGGGCGGCCATATCATCCAGCGGCGCGGGCCCGAGGAAAGCCGCGTTGTCAGGACTGGCGATATAGACCAGGCCTTCCCCGGACTCCTGCTCGCTGAACCACATGGGGACAAAAAACCGCAGGTAGCCGTTTTTCTCCCGGTGATCCAGATACTCGAAGGTGCGGGGAGAGACCCGGTAGGCAACACCCAGACACGTTTCGCCTGGTGCCTCCACCAGCGTTACTACCCGACCCGGGGCTTCCGGGGTTCCCCGGTGGTCATGGGAACCCTGCCAGAAGCGCCGGCTCCAGCCTTCAATATAGGCGACGCGCTGTTCCAGGTAGGGAAAATCCACCTTGTAGATCAGCGAGCCGTAGCCAAACAGCCACACGTCATCAAGGTGGTCCAGGTTGAAGCGCTGGCGGTTAAGCGCCGAAGTATCCAGTGCCATACTGCCCTCGGTTGAAGATCGATAACACGTCCATTCTGTGGTTTAGGACCGGTAAGGTCCACCGCGCGAAAGGCGAAAAAACAACCAGACAGGAAGTCAGCGGCGCGTTAAGCTGGTTGTCATGAAGCCGTTACCGTCGATACCGCACGGCCGTACCACCCTCGAATTGTGGAGGTCTCCCATGAGCACATCCCCTGTCCCGGTGTACTACACCGAACTGGAATCCCCCATTGGTCCGCTGCTGATCACCAGCGACGGTGACGCCATCACCGGGGTACATATGGAAGACCAGGCCACGCGGCCGCAGATTGGCGAGCACTGGATTCGGGATGATCGCAGGCTGGAGCAGGCCAGAGCCCAGCTGATCGCCTACTTTGAAGGCCGGCTGCAGCAGTTTGATCTGCCATTGGCCGGAGCCGGTACTCCATTCCAGAAGCAGGTCTGGCAGGCACTGCAGGAGATTCCTTTTGGCCATACCGAAACCTACGGCGATCTGGCCCGGCGCATCGGCAACGAGAAGGCCTCCCGCGCAGTGGGACTGGCCAACGGGCGCAATCCCATCGGCATTATCGTGCCCTGCCACCGCGTTATCGGTGCCAATGGCGCACTCACCGGTTATGCCGGTGGTGTCGAGCGCAAGCAATGGTTGCTGGCCCATGAGCGGGCGCACATGGGCCAGGAACAGCTGGACTTAGTCCCAGTCCGGTGAAAAATCAGGATTAGCCAGCCGCTCACCCCGGTCCAGGGCGTTTATGGCCTCGATCTCTTCATCACTCAGGCGGATTTTCAGGGCATCCAGGTTTTCGATCTGGTGTTTCGGGCGGGTCGATGACGGGATCGGTGCCACGTCACGTGAGGCACACCAGGCAATCGCTATCTGAGCTGCAGTCACATGGTGGGCGGCCGCGATCCGCTGCAGGGTGTCATCTTCCATCACCTTGCCATAGGCCAGCGGCATATAGCCGGTAATGGGAATGCCCAGGCTTCTGGCGTGGTCCACCACCTTGCGGTTGGCTAAAAACGGGTGCACCTCCACCTGGTTGGTGAAGATGGGCGTATCGCCCAGAATCGCTTTGGCCTGATCCATTTGGGCACAGGTGAAGTTGGACACACCGATATGGGTAGTCAGGCCTTCCTGCTGCGCCTCTTTCAGGGCGCCCAGATACTCTTCCATGGGCACTTTGTCACCCGGTGACGGCCAATGGATCAGTGTCAGGTCGACGTGATCGGTTTTCAGTTTCTGCAGGCTGAGCTGCAGGCTGTTGATCAGGTCGCTGCGCTGGAAGTTGGTCAGCCAGATTTTGGTGGTCAGGAATATCTCACGGCGCGGAATTCCGCTGGTGGTTATACC